>JANMZS010000171.1:0-6542 GCA_031383535.1 Flavobacterium sp. | reverse complement strand
AACCCATTGAGAATGGGCTATCAATCCTTTTTTTTCTATCTTTCTATGTGGTTTAATTTTTAAATTAATTGGTTTACTGGATTTTTATTAATTTACCAACGGTTTTATAAGAGTTACTCCAGTTATGAAAATTGTCCTATCGCCAGCCAAGTCGTTAAATTTTGAAAAAGCAGTACCAACAGCAGCATATTCAGAAGCTTCTTTTCTAAAAGAAGCACGTCAGGTTCACAAAGTTTTAAAACAAAAATCTCCTAATGAACTTTCGGAATTAATGACGATTTCGGATAATTTGGCTCAATTAAATTGGCAACGCAATCAAGATTGGAAAACTCCATTTACGCAAGAAAATGCACGTCCTGCCATTTATACTTTTGATGGAGATGTTTATACAGGATTGGACGCTTTTACAATTCCTTTAGACAAACTAGATGATTTGCAGAATAGTTTGAGAATTTTATCAGGTTTGTACGGACTCTTGAAACCCTTAGATTTAATGCAAGCCTATCGTTTAGAAATGGGAACTAAATTCGCTATTGGCGATGCCAAAAATCTTTATGAATTTTGGAAACCTATGGTAACCAAAGCCCTAAACAAAGAACTCGAAAAGGGAGAATTGTTTATCAATTTAGCCAGTACCGAATATTTCTCGGCAGTAGATGTCAAAACATTGAAAGTACCCGTAATTACTCCAGAATTCAAAGATTATAAAGATGGAAAACTTAAAATAATTAGTTTTTTTGCCAAAAAAGCCAGAGGAATGATGGTACGTTACATCCTGGATACCAATGCAAAAACCATCGAAGATTTAAAAGGATTTAATTACGAAGGCTATCAGTTTGACGCTAATTTATCTAAGGGAAATCAGCTGGTTTTTACGAGGTAACGTTAGGCCGCTTCACGAAGTTGCCGATGAATGCGGACTGCGTTCTCTCTGCCAAGGTAATGTTTCTTCGTGAAACCAAAACATCACGCTACCGAAAACCCGGCAATTTCTTGAAACGGCGGTTAGGTGCAGCTTATGGTTTTTCAAAATTTAAATAATCGCATTCTATACCTTCTAACTTATCAATAAAATCTTTATAGCTAGGAGAATTGTCATATATAATCGATTGTCTTGCTCCTACAAACAATTCTACTCCGTCTGTAGTTTTATCGTAGCCTGTCAATATTTTTTTTAAAACACTTGTGCCATTGCTACCATCGGTTTGTAGTGGTTTATTAGCTAACGTTCCTGTTAACTTTTCCCAATCAGCAATTATCCAATTTTCTATCATTCTATCAGCTATTCCAATACGTATGTCTTGATCACCTAGACCTTCATCAATTAGTAACTGTCTGATTTGATTTGCCATCTCTGTAAATGTTACATCTCTTTGTTCTTTATCAATTAAAATAATAATAGGATAGTATCTATTACTCATTAATCTTATTTGCGATGCAATCTTTTTTGCTATCGCCTGAAATGTAACTGTATTTCCGTTTAAATCAGTTCTTTTTACTGGTCTTCCCGGACAAATATTTTGTACAATTTTTAGTTCTGTATAACCGTCGACAATAAAAGCGGGATTACTCATCGTTTAATGCATTTGAAAAATAAAAATAACCTAAACCAAAACCAGAATTTGAAATTTCTTCTTTTATCAAAGCTAAATTTGAAATCCGTTTTGCAACAGTTTTTCCGTCTTTTAGGTCAACAATAATAATTTCTTCTGGATTTGAATGATTCAATAGTGATTCACTATGGGTTGTCATCAATACAAAAGATTCTATTTTTTTTTCGAGTAGATGATTTCTCATAATTTTCGCAATTTCTGCTTGCATCCACGGATGAAGAAAATTTTCAGGTTCTTCAATTGAGAATATGGTTTTTGAAGTTAAGATAGCAGTTATCAGTGCTAGCCATTTGACTGTACCATCTGACATGGATGATAATGGTAATACAGCTTCGTAATCTCCAGTTTTAATAGTGACCTTAACAACTAATTTATTATTAAAAGGGTCATTATCAACATCTAATGCAGAAATGGTTGAATTCGCCGCTTTTAAAAAAGAGATAATTTTATTTAATGTTTGTGGATCATAAGATTTTTGAGGTTCTTCATTTGGATACCAAAATGGTAACACATGTTCACTTTGTTTGGTTCGACTTTTTTTCATAGCGTACAAAGTTGTAGCCAAGCCAGAACCATCTTTCTTAATACCTGGTGGCGTAGCCGAATCTTCTAATTCTCTAACTTTTGTGGGAACTACATTGAAAGTTTCTCCACCGATTAAATCAACATTTAATCTATCAGAGAATTCTGTTAGCAGAAAAAGAGATTTTAATATTGACGAGTATTTGGGAGATTGACTTAAAATAATATCTTTAATAAATTTCTCTCTACCTTTTAATGTATTTGTTGTGGGTTGAAAATAACGAGGCTTCATCTTTTTCTGATCAAAACTATTGATTACTAAAACAGATTTACCATCGTCACTGGCACTAAACGCAATATCTAAATCCCATATCGCATCTGAAGCAGCCAAGTCAGGATTGGGTATAAATTTATTATCAATACGCATTTTAATCTGTTGCTCTTCAAAATAAACTATATCTTTCTCAAAAGAAATTTTAATCGTAAAAGAATATTCATAAGTAATGAATTTTTTAGATGCAGTTTGATATGAACCAAAAATTTTACAAATAATTTTGTCTCCATATTGTTCACGCCCGATTTTTTGAAAAATTGTTCCTGCACCACCAACATGACTTATTGCATTACCCACTTGATTTCTAGTTAAATTCGAAAGAAATTCAAAAAATAAGATAATATTCGTTTTGCCGGCGCCATTTGGACCAACTAGAATGTTTAGCCCCTGATGCAAATTAAGATTAAAATCTTTCAAAGATTTAAATCCATTGACTTCAATTTTCGTTATCATAGTTTAATTTTAGTTTAATGTTCAATATAAGTTGCACCTAACTAGTATATATTCGCTACACAATAACTCTTATACACCCAAAATCGGGTAGATTAGCGAAGTTTTGTTTCGCTTTACAATTTTATCAAATATATTAATTTTTTCTTACAAATCATAAAAGGTGTTTTTTGTTAGATGTAAACTTTTCGTGCTATTTTAAAGCCTAAATTATCCCAAAAAAAACGCCCCAAGTTTCCTTGAGGCATTTTGAAATGTATATAAAGTCTTTTCTTCTAATTTCTGACTTCCAACCTTGAATTATCCCGCCAAAGCGTCTTTGATTCTTTTTAAAGCTTCTTTTAATAATTCGTCGCTGGTGGCGTAAGAAAAACGAATACAGTTTGGGTTTCCAAAAGCGTCACCGGTTACTGTAGCTACACAAGCTTCGGCTAAAAGATACATAGATACGTCATTGGCATCTTTTATTTCAGTTCCTTTTAATGTTTTTCCGAAGAACGAAGAAACGTCTGGGAATACATAAAATGCACCTTCAGGAACATTGATTTTGATTCCTGGAATTTCTTTTAATAATCCCACCACTAAATCTCTACGACTATGAAAAGCGTCAACCATGTGTTTCAATACACTTGGGTCAGCATCTACAGCAGTGATGGTAGCACGTTGCGCCACCGAGTTGGCTCCTGAGGTTACTTGACCTTGAATTTTTGTACAAGCTTTGGCTATAAATTCTGGCGCTCCCATATAACCAATTCTGTATCCTGTCATAGCGAAAGCTTTTGCTACTCCGTTTACAGTTATGGTTTTGTCTAACATTCCTGGAATAGATCCGATGCTACAAAAAGTACCTGAGAAATTGATGTGTTCGTAGATTTCGTCAGCAACTACATATACGTTTGGGTATTTTTCTAAAACTTTAGCTAGAGCAGTCAATTCTTCTCGGCTATAAACAGAACCGCTTGGGTTACAAGGCGAACTGAACCACATCATTTTTGTTTTTGGTGTGATGGCAGCTTCTAATTGTGCTGGGGTAATCTTGAAATCAGACTCAACCGATGTAGGAACTTCTACAGGAACACCACCTGATAATTTTACGATTTCAAAATACGAAACCCAGTAAGGTGCTGGTAAAATTACTTCGTCGCCATCGTTTAACATTACTTGGGCAATGTTGTATAAAGATTGTTTTGCTCCTGTAGAAACTACGATTTGAGATGGTTTGTAATCTAAACCGTTATCTCTTTTAAATTTTCTACAGATCGCTTCTTTTAAATCAGCATATCCTTCTACTGGAGAGTAGGTGCTGTAATTATCGTCAATGGCTTTTTTTGCGGCTTCTTTGATGAAGTCTGGTGTATTAAAATCAGGTTCACCTAAACTTAAACTAATAATATCTTTTCCTTGCGCTTTTAATTCTCTTGCCAAAGCTGCCATGGCTAGTGTTTGTGAGGTAGCCAGATTGTTAATTCTGTCTGAAAGTGGATTGCTCATTAAAATATAATTTTGATTTATTTAATTTGATTGTATTTGATTTTATTGCATAACAGGTTCCATTCCTAGCTCTTTTAAGTGTTTGAAATGGGCTATTACTGCACTCCGCATTGTTTTATATTCATAATAGGGTAGGTTACATTCTTGTGCAGTTTCTTTAACGAATTTTGCAATTTTTCCATAATGAATGTGGCTGATATTTGGAAATAAATGATGTTCAATTTGATGGTTTAATCCTCCAGTATACCAATTAACGATGAAATTTTTTGGAGCAAAATTCACCGTAGTCAATAGTTGATGAATCGCCCAAGTTGATTCAATTTCGCCATTTTCGTTTGGATGAGGGTTTGCAGTTTCGTCAGTAATATGTGCCAATTGAAAAACGATACTTAATATTAAACCTGCAGTGTAATGCATGATAAAAAAACCTATTAAGACTTTCCACCAAGAAATGCCTAAAACCAGAGGAATTACAATCCAAACAGCAAAATAAATAATTTTTGTTATCACTAAAGTAGTCCAAAGTATTTTAGGGTTTTTTGCTTTGCCATAAGATAAATTTCTTTTAAGATAATTACTCATTTGTTTGAAATCGGTAGTCAAAGACCAGTTGAATGTCAATAAACCATACAAAAACACAGAGTAATAATGTTGGAATTTATGAAAGCGCAACCATTTTGCTTCTTTGGTAAAACGAATTATTCGACCTGCATCTAAGTCTTCGTCATGACCAGGAATATTGGTGTAGGTATGATGTAAAACATTATGTTGTACCTGCCAATTGTATACATTACCTGCTAAGATATAGATGGTACCACCCATGAATTTGTTAATCCAATTTTTGTTAGAATACGAACCGTGATTTCCATCGTGCATAACGTTCATTCCAATTCCTGCCATTCCAATTCCTAATAATATAGAAAGCAACAAAAACACCCAAAAAGGCATTGCTGTCAAAGTTATTATTAAAAAATAAGGAGTTAGGAAAATAGAAAATAAAATAATTGTTTTTAAATACAATTTCCAGTTTCCAGTTTTATCAATATTATTTTCTTTGAAGTAGTTGTTTACGCGTGAGTTAAGCGTTCTAAAAAACTTTAGATTGTCTTGCTTAGCAAATATCGGATTTATGTCGCTCATTATTAATTTTGAATAAGTTGCAAAGATAATTATTATAAATTTTCAATGTGCAAAAATCCGTTAAATATTCAAAATTAAAAACTGTACTTTTGTTAAAATTTTTAATGATGGACGAGATTCTGAAGTATTTCCCTTATTTGACTGATCTTCAAAAAGCACAATTCGAAAAACTTGATTTTTTATACCACGATTGGAACGAAAAAATCAACGTCATTTCCCGAAAAGATATTGATGCGTTGTACACCAAACACGTTTTACATTCCTTGGGAATTGCCAAAATCATACAATTCGAACCTGGGACTTATGTCTTGGATGTGGGAACAGGTGGCGGATTTCCTGGAATTCCATTGGCGATTCTTTTTCCAGAAACTCGGTTTTATCTTATTGATGTTATTGCCAAAAAAATAAAAGTGGTTCAGGCTGTTGCTGATGCCTTAGGACTTAAAAATATGAAAGCAGAGCAAAAACGCGCCGAATTGGTAAAAGGTGATTTTGATTTTATAGTTAGTCGTGCTGTAACGAATATGCCTGATTTTGTTTCATGGATAAAAGATAAAACCAAAAAGAATAACAAACACGAACTCAAAAACGGAATTCTATACCTAAAAGGCGGCGATTTAACCGAAGAATTGGCGGCTTTCCCGAAAGCCACAGAATACAATTTATCTGATTTTTTTGAAGATGAGTTCTTCGAGACGAAGAAAGTGGTGCATTTGCCGTTGAAGTTTATGGTTTAAGTCATTGCGATTTACGAAGTAATCTCATAACGAGAGCAACAAATGAGATTGCTTCGTGCCTTGCAATTGTAAATAATCAAAACCCACAAGAGCTCAAACTACTTGATTTTAAATTGCTTTATTGAAAAACTAAGGTAATTTCAGTTTAGTAAATTGTTGCAATTAGCAACATTAAGAATTTGTCTACCATCTTGCAAATTCATCTCTTCATTTCCAGTGTAAATAATAGCCCCTCCAGTTTTACATTTGGCATAA
>JANMZS010000147.1:0-14567 GCA_031383535.1 Flavobacterium sp. | reverse complement strand
TCGATTTTACCAGCTTTTACTTCGGCTACAGCTTTCGCTACATCCATAGTAACAGTACCAGTTTTAGGGTTTGGCATTAAACCTCTAGGTCCTAAAATACGACCTAATGGACCTAATTTCCCCATAACAGAAGGCATTGTGATAATTACATCAACATCTGTCCAACCGTCTTTAATTTTTTGAAGGTAATCGTCAAGACCTACATAATCTGCACCAGCAGCCAAAGCTTCCGCTTCTTTATCTGGAGTAACTAATGCTAATACTTTTACATCTTTACCAGTTCCATGAGGTAATGTTACTACACCTCTTACCATTTGATTCGCTTTTCTTGGATCTACACCCAATCGAACAGCGATATCAACAGACTCATCAAATTTTGCAGAAGCAATAACCTTTATCAATGCAGCAGCATCTTTTAAAGAGTATAATTTGTTCTTTTCAATTTTTGAAGCAGCCTCTTTTTGCTTTTTTGTCAATTTTGCCATGTCTTTCTCTTAATTAAAAAGGAGAATCTCCTGATACAGTTATACCCATAGATCTAGCTGTTCCAGCAATCATGCTCATAGCAGATTCGATTGTGAATGCATTTAAATCTACCATTTTATCTTCAGCAATTGCTTTGATAACGTCCCAAGTAACGCTTGCTACTTTTTTACGATTTGGTTCACCAGATCCTGACTTTAGCTTTGCAGCTTCCAATAACTGGACAGCCGCTGGAGGAGTTTTTACAACAAAATCAAATGATTTGTCTTTATACACAGTAATTTGTACTGGGCATATTTTGCCGGGTTTATCCTGAGTTCTAGCATTAAATTGCTTACAGAATTCCATGATGTTTACCCCAGCAGCTCCTAAAGCAGGTCCAACCGGTGGCGACGGGTTCGCAGCACCTCCCTTAACTTGTAGTTTAACTACCTTACTAATTTCTTTAGCCATTTTTTAAAAAATTTAACATTACAATCAATGGAAGCGATTATAATGGATATTATAGATGTAACAAAAAATTATACTTTTTCAACTTGCATAAAACTAAGCTCTAATGGTGTTTTTCTACCGAAAATTTTAACCATTACTTCTAGTTTACGCTTTTCTTCATTGATTTTTTCAACAGTTCCATTGAAACCATTAAAAGGGCCATCAACAACCTTAATTGTTTCTCCAATATTAAAGGGAATAGAACGAGTATCTGTATTTACAGCTAACTCATCTACTTTACCCAACATTCTATTGACTTCAGACATTCTTAACGGGACAGGTTCTCCACCTTTGATTTCTCCTAAAAAACCAATAACACTTGTTATAGACTTGATAATATGAGGTATTTCACCAACAAGATTAGCTTCTATCATAACATAACCCGGAAAATAAACTTTGTCTTTGACTATTTTTTTTCCCTCTTTTACTGTAACTACTTTTTCAGTAGGAACTAAAACTTGAGAAACATAATCTTCCATTCCAAGTCTTGCTATTTCAGTCTCAATATAAGCTTTTACCTTATTCTCTTGACCACTGACCGCTCTAACGACATACCACTTCTTAATATTATTATCTGCCATAACAAGAGAATTACGCTTTAATCCAGTTAAAAAATCCAGCCAAAGCTTTCGCAAAAATCTCATCTACTCCCCAAGTTGCCAAAGCGAATAAAACTGAAAAAACAGCAACAACAATCGTAAGACGTTGCACCTCAGACCAAGCAGGCCAAGTTACATTTGACTTTAATTCCTCAAATGCTTCTGATATGTAATTAACAACTTTTGTCATTATGATTTATTTTTTTGCACGGGCGGAGGGATTCGAACCCCCATCAACGGTTTTGGAGACCGCTATTCTACCCTTGAACTACGCCCGTAGAATAAAAAGTAGTGTCATCGTTAAACGACACTACTTTTTTGAATATATTTAATGGATTAACCTACTATTTCAGTAACTTGTCCAGCACCTACAGTTCTACCACCTTCACGGATAGCGAAACGTAAACCAACGCTCATTGCGATTGGGCTTAACAAAGATACATTGATCGTTAAGTTATCTCCTGGCATTACCATCTCTACACCTTCTGGCAAAGTAATAACTCCTGTTACGTCAGTTGTACGTACGTAAAACTGTGGACGGTAGTTATTATGAAATGGTGTGTGACGACCACCTTCTTCTTTTTTCAAGATATAAACCTCAGCTTTGAAAGTAGCGTGTGGTTTTACTGATCCTGGCTTAATGATAACCATTCCTCTTTTGATAGATTCTTTATCAACACCTCTTAACAATAAACCTACGTTATCTCCAGCTTCACCTCTATCAAGAATTTTACGGAACATTTCAACTCCTGTAATAGTAGAAGTTAATTTTTCAGCCCCCATACCAATGATTTCAACTGGATCTCCAGTATTTGCAATTCCTGTTTCGATACGACCTGTAGCAACAGTTCCACGACCAGTAATTGTAAATACATCTTCAACTGGCATCAAGAAAGGTTTTGCAGTATCACGGATTGGCTCTTCGATCCAAGAATCGCAAGCTGCCATCAATTCAATAATTTTTGGCACCCAAGCAGCATCATTATTCAATCCACCTAAAGCAGAACCTTGAATAACTGGACAGTTGTCTCCATCATATTCGTAGAAAGATAATAGGTCTCTAATTTCCATTTCAACAAGTTCTAACAATTCCTCATCATCAACCATATCTACTTTGTTCATAAAAACAACCATTCTAGGAATACCTACTTGGCGACCTAAAAGGATGTGCTCACGTGTTTGTGGCATTGGTCCATCTGTTGCAGCTACAACAAGAATAGCTCCGTCCATTTGAGCAGCTCCAGTAACCATGTTTTTTACGTAATCGGCGTGACCAGGACAGTCAACGTGAGCGTAATGACGGTTAGCAGTTTCATACTCTACGTGTGAAGTATTGATTGTAATACCTCTTTCTTTTTCTTCTGGTGCATTATCAATTTGATCAAATGATTTTGCTTGACAGTAACCAGCATCAGATAACACCTTAGTTATTGCTGCAGTTAAAGTTGTTTTTCCGTGATCCACGTGCCCAATTGTTCCAATGTTTAAGTGGGGCTTATTACGGTTAAAGGTTTCTTTTGCCATTTTACTTAATTTTTAATCTTAGTTATTATTAGTGTTCGAATTTATTCTTTTTTGAGCCAACTACGGGAATTGAACCCGTGACCTCTTCCTTACCAAGGAAGCACTCTACCTCTGAGCTAAGTCGGCAGTTTTCCTTGATTAAGGATTATCTCCCTTCGGCCGATGATCCTGCACCGAAGTTTTCGGTGCTCAAACTTTTAATTCAAATTTACTCGAAAGCGAGCTTTCGGATAAACTCTCAATAAAAGTTTGTGGGGAGAGCAGGATTCGAACCTGCGAAGTTCACACAGCAGATTTACAGTCTGCCCTCGTTGGCCGCTTGAGTATCTCCCCCTTTTTTTATGATTGCAGATTTTTGATTGAGGACTAGTGATTTTTGATTTTCAAGCAATCTGAAATCTAAAATCGTTAATCTAAAATCTTATCTCTTTTGAGCCGGCGGAGGGACTTCCCTCGACTTCGCTCGGGATAAACTTCTCGTCCTTTCGGATTTCAAAGAATCTTTTTGCAAAGCATCGACCTTCTTTTTTTTAGAGCCGGCGGAGGGACTCGAACCCACGACCTGCTGATTACAAATCAGCTGCTCTAGCCAACTGAGCTACGCTGGCAAAATCAATAAAAAAAGTCCGCTATTTCTAACGGACTGCAAATGTAGAAATTTTATCTTTCAATCAAAACATTTTTTCAAAAAAAATTAATTTAAATATGGTCTCTTATTTTTTCTTTTCTTTTTACCAATACTCTTTCCAAAGATTCTGCCGAAAGCTCTACTGCTTCCTCAAAAGTTTTGCATTGTTTCTTTACTAAAAAATCGTCTCCTGGCACATTAATTTTTATTTCGACAAATTTATTTTCTTTATCACTTGTCTTTTCCACTTTCAAAAAAACATCTGCTGACACTATTTTATCATAATACTTTTCTAATTTGTCCAATCTTTCTTGAACAAAATCTACTAATTTTCTGTCAACATTAAAGTTAACTGCCTGAACATTTATCTTCATAATCTCTATTTTATTGGTTAAACATATTTCAAATTATTTTTGATTCCTTGGATGCGACTCTTGATACACTTTTTTAAGCTCTGACAAACTGCTATGTGTGTAAATTTGAGTTGAAGCTAAACTTGAATGTCCTAATAATTCTTTTACCGAATTTAAATCCGCTCCATTGTTTAATAAGTGTGTCGCAAAAGTATGTCTCAATATATGAGGGCTTTTCTTTACCTTATTAGAAACAGCACTAAAGTACGTATTTATTACTCTATAAACAAAGGAATCATTTAATTTTAATCCTTTTTTTGTGAGAAAAAAAAAGTCTAAATCCTTAATTATCTCTAAACGTGCTCTTTCCTTAAAATATAAATTTAATTGATTTGAAACAATTGGTAATATTGGTACTATTCTTTCTTTGTTTCTTTTTCCAAGAACTTTTATTGTATTGTTAGATATATTGATATTGACACTTCTAAGATGAATTAATTCCGTTCTTCTAATACCTGTGGTATAAAACAAATCAATAATTAATTTGTTTCGAATTTCTTCAAATCCAATTGGGTTTTGAAAATAATTCAAAACCTCTTGCATCTCCTTGTCTGAAAAGGGAATCTGAAGTGTTTTAGGCGTCTTTAATGCTTTGTGTTTTAACAAAGGGCTTATTGCTATTTGCTTGGTCTTTAATAAAAACTTATAAAAGGCTTTCAACGAGGAAATCTTTCTATTGACAGAAGTATTTGACATATTATCATCAACAAGCGAAACAATCCAAGTTCGGATTTGGCTGTAGTTTACCTGCTCGATAGTATCCTCATTGAATTCGAACTTATTGAATGATTCGAAGAACCCTATATCATTCAAATACGCATTTACGGTATGTGGAGAATATTTTTTCTCCAGTTGCAGATAATCCCTAAATGCGTCCTTATTATTAGTCATAAGAAAACCGTTTAAATCCCATCCCCCAACCCCTTCCCAAAGGGAAGGGGAGGCGAAACCGAAAATGTATTTTGGCTTTATTTCATAAAAAAACCGTTAGTATCAAAGGTATTAAACTTTGATGACTAACGGTACTTTATTCTAAAAGAAAATAATTAACTATTCTCTATGTTGTCTCTCATATTCTGGATATAAGCCGCTTTTTGAATTTTGGCTCTGTTGGTAACTGATGGTTTTATAAAAGCAGTACGCGCTCTTAGCTGACGAACAGTTCCTGTTTTATCAAATTTTCTTTTATAGCGCTTTAATGCTCTATCGATATTTTCTCCGTCTTTAATTGGTATAATTAACATAATATAGACACCTCCTCTCGTTAAGGGTGCAAAATTAATATTTTTTTTGAATTATGAGTTACGAATCATGAATTATTTTAAAAAAGAAAAAAGAGAATAGATTGAATTGAAAAAAGTCAAGTCACAATTTAACTCTGTTCCGTTTGGCTTTGCCTCGGGTCTTGCTTCTTGATCTCTTTTATCTGTATTCTATGTTCTTTTTTCTATGTTCTATATATTCTTCTTAGTCTTTCAAAATATTCCTAGAAATGACCACTTTTTGAATTTCGGTAGTTCCTTCACCAATAGTACACAGTTTAGCATCACGATAAAATTTTTCTACTGGATAATCTTTTGTATACCCATAACCGCCATGTATCTGCAAAGCTTCATTGGCTACTTTCACACACATTTCAGAAGCATACATTTTACTCATAGCACTTAAAGTTGTCATTTGTCGATTCTGGTTTTTCAAGAAAGCCGCTTTGTGCAACAATAATTCCGAAGCTTCAATTTCCGTAGCCATATCAACAAGTTTAAACGATATTCCTTGAAATTCGCAAATTGGTTTTCCGAATTGGTGTCTTTCTTTCGAATATCTTAATGCGGCTTGATAGGCTCCTTTTGCAATACCGAGTGACAATGCTCCGATTGAAATCCGTCCACCATCTAAAATTTTCATTGATTGAATAAATCCTTGTCCAACATCTCCCAACCTATTTGCATCGGGAATTCGACAATCATCAAAGAATAATTCGGCAGTTTCGCTGGCACGCATACCTAACTTATTCGCTTTTTTTCCTGAAGTAAAACCTGGAGTACCTTTTTCAAAAACAAAAGCGGTCATCCCTTTAGAATCTCCTTTTTCTCCTGTACGAATAATAACTACTGCAATTTCAGCCGAAATTCCGTGTGTTATAAAATTTTTGGAACCATTTACAACCCAATAATCACCCTCTTTTACAGCGGTCGTATTCATACCTCCAGCATCGGAACCTGTTCCGTGCTCGGTCAATCCCCAAGCACCAATATGTTCGCCTGATGCTAATTTTGGAATCCATTTTTTCTTTTGCTCCTCGTTTCCAAAAGTCAAAATATGATTGGTACACAAAGAGTTATGAGCAGCAACAGAAAGCCCTATCGAAGGATCTACTTTAGATATTTCTTCTACAATGGTAATATATTCGTGATAGCCTAATCCTGAACCACCCAATTCTTCTGGAACCAGGATTCCCATAAAACCCATTTCTCCTAATTTTTTGAATAACGGAATTGGAAAAGTTTGCGCTTCATCCCATTCCATTATATATGGTTTGATGTTTTGGATTGCAAAATCTTTTATGGATTGTGCAATCATAGATTGCGTTTCGCTATAATCGAAGTTCATTGTAGTATAGTTGAATTTAAAACACCAAATATAAGGCTATAATATTTGCCTTATCTATAGACAATCCTTTAATTTTTGTTAAATCCTCACTATTTTTAAAATCCCCATTCATACTTCTGAAAGTTACAATCTGCTTGGCAACTTGATAATTGAAATAAGGAAATTGAGCCAACTCCTTAATTGATGCATTATTAACATCGATTTTTTTTACAACAGGATGACCCGAAACTTTGAAACTAGAATTTAAATTCTCAATTACTTCTGGCGATAATCCCCAAACGTCTTTCATTTGTTCCATAGAAACAAAACCACCTAAACTTTCTTTAAATTTTAATATTCGAACCGAAATTGCTTCCCCAATTCCATAAATTTTGATTAAATCTTCTTTTGTTGCTTGATTGATATCCATCACAACTGTTTTTTCTTTTTTGGCGAAAGCCAACTTAGGATACTCTTTAAAATTTTTAGACTGTTTTTTATTATTTACCCAATCTGGAAATTTGAAATAAGGTGAAATAGTATGCAATAAAGAATCCGAAACTTTCGTCACAGCTTGAAATTCTTGGGGTGAATTAACATATTTATTTTCTTTCCTAAAAGTCAGCAACCTATCTATTTCAGCAACTGACATGCCCAACTTATACCCTTTAAAATCAGTAATAAAATTTGGATTGAAAGGATATATTTTTGGAACATACTCTAGTCTTTCTTGTTTTAACGAATCGATTTGATGTTGCAACGAAAGCCATTTTTCTTTTTCGGGTGATGTTGGAAATATCGAATTAAAGTCAGTAAAATAATAAACTGCTTGAAAAATTACAATGCTAACCAACAGACAAAAAACACCTGTTCGTTGATTTCGTGTAAATATAAAATAGGATTTAATCGTCTCGAAATTCATTTTTTTTAATGCTACTTTAGGTTTCATTGAATCTCTAAAAATAGCAAATATTTTATACGCGAAACGTTTTTAGAATAAATTTTAAAACAATAAGAAACATATTTTACAAAAACCACAAATTTAGTTGGTTAAAAACATTCAAAAATGAATATATTTGAAACTTAGTAACCCAAAATCAAAATACAATGTCTATTTGGAAAAGAAAACCACTAGCGCAACTTTTAGCCGAAGCTGCCGATTCTGAAAAAGGATTAAAAAGAACATTAACAGCTTGGTCATTAATAGCCTTAGGAATTGGAGCCATTATTGGTGCGGGATTATTTGTAAGAACCGCTATGGCTGCTTCACAAAATGCTGGTCCATCAGTAACCATTGCTTTCGTTGTTGCAGCCATTGGTTGTGCATTAGCAGGTTTATGTTATGCGGAACTGTCCTCGTCCATACCAATTTCTGGTAGCGCTTACACCTACACTTATGCCACTATGGGAGAATTTATGGCTTGGATAATTGGGTGGGATTTGATTCTAGAATATGCAGTAGGTGCTGCCACAGTTGGAATTGCCTGGAGCGAATATCTTAATAACTTATTAGTCAATGTACTTCATTTAAATCCTATACCTTATTCTTTATCACATTCTCCTTTTCAATCAAATTTAGAGACTGGTGAAACTGGGTTAATCAACTTACCCGCTTTATTTATAGTGGGCATAATTAGTTTATTATTGATAAAAGGAATACAGGAATCGGCATTTGTAAACGGTATTATTGTGGTTTTAAAAGTTGTGATTGTTATTCTAATAATTGTCATTGGTTGGAATTTTGTTAATCCAGCAAACCACACACCTTATATTCCACCAAGCTCTATTTTCACTGACGAACATGGAATTGACCATAATTTTGGAGGTTTTTGGGGAATTATTGGGGCGGCAGGAACTGTTTTCTTTGCTTTCATCGGATTTGATGCCGTTAGTACAGCCGCTCAAGAAACTAAAAATCCTAAAAGGAATATGCCAATAGGAATTTTAGGTTCATTAGCCATTTGCACCATACTTTATATACTTTTCGCGCATGTATTAACTGGTGTTGCCACCGTTGAAGATTTTAGAACAGGCGGAAAAGAAGCTTCTGTAGCATTTGCCATCAATAAATACATGATTGGATATGAATGGTTAGGTCAATTGGTAACTGTAGCCATACTAGCAGGATTTTCATCTGTAATATTAGTCATGTTATTAGGACAATCCAGAGTATTTTATTCTATGGGAAAAGATGGTTTATTGCCTAAAATGTTCAGTGATTTGCATTCAAAATACAAAACCCCATATAAGGCTAATATTGCTATTTTAATTATTGTTGGCGCATTTGCAGCATTTATCCCTGGGGATATAGTGGGGGATATGACAAGCATCGGAACCTTATTTGCTTTTGTACTTGTATGTATATCAGTAATTATTCTAAGAAAAAAAGAGCCAAATATGACAAGAGAATTTAGAACCCCTTGGGTTCCATTTGTACCAATTTTAGGTGCTGCTGCTTGTATATTAATGATGGTAGGTTTAGGATGGACAAACTGGTTGCGACTTTTTGCTTGGATGGCTTTCGGAATAATTATCTATTTTGTCTACAGCAAGAAAAATAGTGTTTTGAACAATACTAATTAAAGGCTATACTAAAATTTTAAGGCATAATACTGAAAATTATTTGGTAAATTAGTTTTAAAAACTAATTTACCAAATAATTTTTCATTCCGACGACAGGAGGAATCACATTAATTGTTCACTTTTTGTTGCTCACGTTATGTGATTCCTCCTGTGGTCGGAATGAACTTTATATTTTACCATTAAAATTTTACTAAAGCCCTAATTAATAACATCGCACTAAAAAAGGGATTATAAAGTACATTGCTTTATAATCCCTTTTTTATTTTTTAGAGGTTTTTACAAATCAAAAACCGATGAGCGTTTGGCTCGAATTAAGTCTTTTAACCGCATCCAAAATGCCAAAATTAAATACACAGCAAACCATAACCCTGCAGTAACAAAAGATAAATAAATAAAAAACAACCTGACATTACTGGTTCTCATTCCTAATTTATCTGCTAGCCGTGACGAAACATGAAAACCATGTTTTTCGAAAAAAAATTTAAGTTTTAGTATTGCAGACATTTATTAGTTTAATAAGTTATGGCAAAATTACACAATAATATAATTCTTGATTTATTCTTTTTTCAACAATTGTATTCCAATTGCACATTCCAAACATCGACTATTGTTGCAATATTCATTTTTAAGCTGTAATAATGATTGAGATTCAAAAACGTTTTTGGGCTTTACTCCAAAGGAAATAAACTTGTCTAAAATAGCATTTTTTTCTGGCGACACTTCATCTATAAAAAGGATTAATTCTTCTGAAATTTCCTTTCCCTGACTTTTGGCGTAAGCAAACTGAAGCGGAATTAAAGTGTTTATTAGGATTAAATCAATAAATGATTTAGAAAGTTGTTTCTTTTTTTTGGGACTTAGTTTATCAAACTGATAGTGCGCTAACCAATAAGAAGATGATGAAACCTGAAATATATCATAAACACTTTTTAATGACAATGGAGTACTTATTTTTGAAAATAAATTTTGATGTTTATGATATAAGTTTGCCAATTGTGACAATCGTATCGTGGGAAAATTATCTGGACGAAGCTTAAAAAACTGCAAAGGTTCAATCCATTTTTTTTCTAATTGATATTTGTTAATCAAATAAAAATACCTGAATTTTAAGTCTTTAAAATACATATCCTCTTTTTCTGAATCTAATAATCCCGCGAATCCAAATAAGAGTGCCTCAATATTTTCAATTTCAAAACTTTCTTTTCTAATTATTGAAAACGGAATCGATTGGGCTATTTTCAAAAAAATAGTTCCATTGGTATTCAACCCGAAATTCTTTGCTAAAAGGTAAAACAAAACGGCTTCCCAATCTTGATTTGTTTGTTCTAATAACTCAAAGATAGGTTTTGACTTTCGCTCTAATCGCTCAAAAAAAAGTCGTTCTTGCCAATTCTTAACCATAAATCCATCTATTTGACTAATTTGCTTTTCGCAAAAAATCCAAGATTTAGGAGCCATTAAGGTTTGATAATTTGCAATCGTTGTTAAATCTACATAGTCTTTGAGTACTAAAACGGGAATTTCAGTATTGTTTTTTCTAAAGATTTCCGTGTCATGTTCCCAAACTACATGAAGAATTACATTTTCATAGTTTGCATCTCGTTCATGATGATGTACATACCAATCGGATGATTTGAGATGAATTTCTACATTTCCAGCCCATTTTTGATTTCCAATGATAATTTGAGCATTAAAAAAGTCTGGTCCCGCTTGTTCTAAATAGTGGCCAACATTAATTATAGTGATTTCTTCACCGTTATAAGTCTTCAAACTTAAAGTATCAAATTTTTTGAATTTCCATATATAGTGGAGAAAATCTTCTTTCATTATTAAGCTTTTTGAGTAGCAACTAAAGTACTAAATAAAGAGAAATGAATCGAGTTTATTGAAAGAAATTCCAAACCAAACCAAAACGAATCATAAAATCACGATAGGGGTTATTGGGCGAGGCATAAAAATTATTTCCTGTTAGTGAAGAGTTGAAATGTTCGGCTTTAAAATAAATTCGAGTTCTTTGAATACGAGCATTCACAAAAAAATCGAGGTTGGGATAATTACCTATTTCTTTTCTGTTTTGAACAAAAAACTCGCCTATAACTGGATTATAATCATTGGCATAATAGTTTGTAAAATAGTTTAAAACAAAACCAGTTTGCAAGAACATGGCTTTTTTAAACATATAATTCGAATAATAAAAGCTGTTTCTGGTCACAAGCTGGGGTACATTCATGATAAAATCTTGTTGCTCTACTTTTTGATACAGAAGTGTATTGTCTAAAGCAAATTTTCCGAATGTAAACTCTTTGCTAAGTTTTACAGAAAGATAATTAATCGTCTTATCATACTGATTAGGTGAAACTAGTTGTATAGAAGTATTAGTGGATATATCCGAAAAATACAAATGATCATTAAGAGTAGCAAATTGTAACGATGTATTAAACAAAGGGGAATTCAAATTTGCACTAATAACATTGATTTTTTCATTCTTAAAAGAATTGGACCAATTATAGTTTACATAACTACTTTGATGCAATTCATAATTATTATTGGGCAGTTTATTGCTATTTTGGTATCCAAAAGACAGTTGATTTTCATCATTTAAGTCATAATATAACTTCGCATCCAAATTAGATAGGGATTCGTTGCCTAAAGATCTTGAATACAAAAATCTGGTTCTCCATTTTTGGCTTTCATAATCATATTGTCCGCCAACGCTATTGATAGTTTGGTTTAATGCTGCTGGAATAATGGCATTACTACGAATTAATATTTTAGAATAATAATAGTTCGTTCTAAAGTCTTCGACAAAAAACTTGAGCTTCCCTAGACGTATATTCTCGTAGATAAGTCCAACTATATTGTGGGTTTTATTATAACGAGTTTGGTCATTTATACCGCTAGTTAAATAGGAATCCCCAAAACGATTTAATGTAGTAGCGCCTACAGTCGAAGCAACGGTGGCTTGATTGTATTCAAAAAATTTATGTTCATAATTAAACCGATGGGTGACGTACAAATTATTCGCTCCTTTGACCGAATTAACTCTAAAAAAGTGATCGATAAAAAAACGTTTTCCTTTTAAGAATGATTTGGCATTTGTCAAATATACTTCTAGTCGTTCTCTGTTATCAAAGCTGATGTCTTCACTTTCAAAATCTTCGATTGTGGTAATTCCTCCATTTTCTTCATTTAATATATCTTGAGATGCAAAATGGGCGTTGGCAAAATAACGTTGATTTTTGGTGTTATAACTAGTGGTAAACCTAAAATTTCCAGTGCTTGATAACTGGTTGATGTATTTTCCCTTAGAGCGTAAACCTTTATAAGCGACAGAAAAATTAAGTCTGGGGGTGATATTTAGAGTCAAAAAGGAATCGGTGGACTGCCCTTGTTTCATAACAGACTTAAAATACAACTCGGTTACTGGTGTCGCCACCGAACAATAACGAACTTGATTGGCTTCAATAAAATTAAAATGTTTGGCTTGAAAACCAAATTCAGGATAAGGAGATAAATCAGTTAACGTATAGTGTAATGTATTATACGTTTGCCCTTCATTCGGGAAAGCCAATAATCCGAAAGTATCTCTTCGCAAATAATTATGACTATATTCTTTTTGTATGGTAAGTGAAGTGTCAATATAAGTAGTGTCTCGCTCTAAGGTAATAAAGCGATATAGGTCTAGGGTCGCTACTTTTGGGGCTTGTGGAATTTCTAAAGAATCTGATGATCTTTGATAACTGTTATTGTTATCGATAGCTTGAGTATTGACCCTTTTTTCAACTTCCCTTTTTTGAGAAAACAAAGCGTTTGAAAGGGCAAAAAAACAAAGGAAAAGGAAAATTCTCATCAGAATAGTTATCTTATTTGGTGCTAATTTGTAAAATTTTAGTAAAGCAAAGGTAATTGAAAATATACATAAACAAAAAAACAGTCTGATTTAAAGAGTGGTTTTTGAAAACAACAAAATACATTCACTTTATTCGACAAATCAAATCAAAATATCCTTAGTATTTGCATAAACTATATATAAAAACAAGCTTTTTTTATGAAAATTGTATTTAACCTACTTTAAACAAATCTACTTTATATAAAAATAGAGAACGAATGGTAAGAATACCCTATTTTATTTCCCAATAAAAAAGCAAATTTAAAAGTATTATATTTTGATTTAAAAGCATATTTTTTTGATAATTCGTTTTTTTAGACGTTTTAAATGCGAATTTACACCTTACATCATCGCAGAAAACCATAAAAAAAAGCCTAAAAAACACTACAATAACCCATCATAACAATACATAGCTTTTAAAATTGATTTTTTTGTATTTTTATTAAAATTCATAAACCCTTTGATTTAAAGGGTTTTAAAAGCTTGTTTTCAAAAAAATAAATACCTTTTTCGTTGTATAGTTTTTGTATAGTACCCCTACGCGGCAAAAAAGTAATTTGATTGAAAACCATTTCTATCTTGCACCTCTAATCTAAAAACATTTTATTATGAAAAAATTACTTTTATTTTTATTCTTAATGACTATTTCATTAGGACAATCGCAAACCCTTAAATTGGGTTTTGAATCTGGAGAATCTGGAAATGCTTTCGGAGAATTCGGAGACATGGCTCTTCCTTCAGTGGTGACTGGAACTGGCTCTAATACCTCTTCAGTCTTGAGTGTTGTTGCTAATCCTGGTGGACAAATTTGGCAAGGTTGTAATTTTGTATTAACAACACCTGTTGAGTTAATAGCATCCAAAACAATGACTATTGATGTTCTTTCTTCTGTACCAGTTACTTTTCTTTTGAAGGTAAATGGAGGAGTAGCAGGCGCTCTAGAAGCTGCGGCTCAAGCATCTCATAACGGTGATGGAACTTGGCAGACAATTTCTTTCACCTTCAATACTTCATTGGATGGAAAGGCTGCTACAGCAAATGGCGTTTACGCTAATATGGTATTACATCCATTCTTCCCATTTTCAGGAAGTCCTAGCGCTCAAACATTTTATATTGATAATATAAGTGGCCCAGCTGTAACTCCACCATCAGGTAACTGTTTTAATGGAATACAAGACGGAACCGAAACGGGTATAGATTGTGGTGGAAGTTGCGCAGCATGTCCTCCTTTTACTGTAGCTGCTCCAACACCAACACAAGCTGCTGGAGATGTAATCTCTGTATTTAGCAATACGTATACTGATCTTGCAGGTACCGACTTTTTTCCAAACTGGGGACAATCTACTCAATATTCTCAATTTAGTCCT
>JANMZS010000124.1:0-21625 GCA_031383535.1 Flavobacterium sp. | reverse complement strand
AGCTATAAAATTAAAGAAGAAATTTCTTTCTTTTTTAGTTGGTTTTTCAACCCTTGATTCGCATTAAACATCAATTTTTATATTAATAATACATCAATTGTTAAGTTTTAGTAGTATTTATTTTGAATTTTTAAAGAAATGATTTGGCATTGACAAATAAGAGCAAATTTTGTTAATTAAATTAAAAATAATAAGGAAAGAGTATCATAAAATGTAATTTTGTTTGTAGTTGCGAAAACGTTTTCTTTAACCATTAATAATCTAATTGTTATGTCAAAAAGTATTAGTAGTTTTATTGAGGCTGTTGCCCAAAAAAATCCCAACGAGCCAGAATTTATGCAAGCAGTGAAGGAAGTTGCAGAAACAGTGATTCCTTTTATAGAAGAAAACAAAAAATACCAAAACAAGATGCTTTTAGAAAGGATGGTTGAGTCAGATCGAATCATTATTTTTAGAGTAGTATGGATAGATGATAAAGGAGAGACTCAAGTGAATCGAGGCTATAGAATTCAAATGAATTCGGCCATTGGACCCTATAAAGGAGGAATTCGGTTTCACCCCTCAGTTAATTTAAGTATATTGAAGTTTTTAGCTTTTGAGCAAACCTTTAAAAACAGTTTAACAACACTACCAATGGGAGGCGGAAAAGGAGGAGCCGATTTTGATCCAAAAGGAAAATCTGATAATGAAGTGATGCGTTTTTGCCAAGCATTTATGACAGAATTGTCTAAACACATTGGCTCAAATACGGATGTACCTGCTGGGGATATTGGTGTTGGAGGGAGAGAAGTGGGCTATATGTTTGGTCAATACAAAAGGCTAAGAAATGAATTTACAGGAGTGTTAACAGGTAAAGGAATATCCTTTGGAGGCTCTTTAATTAGACCCGAAGCGACAGGATATGGAGCCGTTTATTTTGCACAAAGTATGTTAGCAACCAAAGGCGAAGTGCTTTCTGGAAAAACAGTTGTTGTTTCAGGCTCGGGAAATGTGGCTCAATATGCCGTAGAAAAAGCGATTCAACTAGGAGCTACAGTAGTTACAATGTCCGATTCTGCTGGTTATATTTATGATAAAGAAGGAATTGATGCTGATAAATTAGCCTTTGTAATGGAGATTAAAAATGTGCTTAGAGGTAGAATCAGTGATTATCTAACAAAATATCCAAAAGCAAAATATATCGCAGACAAACGCCCATGGGAAGTTCAATGTGATGTTGCTATGCCTTGTGCAACACAAAATGAAATTAATAAAGAAGAAGCTACTTTACTAGTCAAAAATGGATGTGTCTGTGTTACTGAAGGGGCCAATATGCCTTCAACTCCCGAAGCTATAATAGTTTTCCAAAAAGCAAAAATATTATTCTCACCCGGAAAAGCTTCAAATGCAGGAGGTGTAGCCACATCAGGATTAGAAATGTCTCAAAATTCTTTGAGATTAAGTTGGACTGCCAAAGAGGTAGATCAAAAACTGAAAGATATCATGTTGAATATTCATGCTTCTTGTGTTCAATATGGTTCAGATGCTTCGGGTTATGTCGATTATGTAAAAGGAGCCAATATTGCAGGATTTGTAAAAGTAGCCGATGCTATGCTTGCTCAAGGAGTAGTCTAGTTTTTATAATATTAAGAGAAGACTTTCTTTAGTTTACAGAGGAAAGTCTTTTTTATTTTAAGGAAACAAAATTCAAAAACTTTCGTTTGTATTATATTTGTTCCACTTTTGTAATACAAATAATGAAAAAAAATTTTCTACATATTCTGTTTCTAATTGTTGTACAAATAAGTTTTGCACAAAACAATTTGTTATGGAAAGGCTATTTTAGTTATAATGAAATAAAAGACATTTCAGAATCGTCGAATACCATTTATGCGGCTGCCGAAAACACCTTGTTTTCTCAAAACGTTAGCACAAATAGCATCAAAACAATTAATACTATCGATGGGCTATCAGGACAAACGATTTCTAGTTTATACTACAGTCCAACATTCAAAAAGACCTTAGTTGGCTATGAAGATGGGTTGATTGTTGCCATCAATGAGGCTGATGGGAGCATGCTTAATATAGTTGATATTGTAAAAAAACAAATTCCATCAAATATTAAGAAAATTAATCATTTTATGGAATATAATGGAATTGTATATATTTCCTGTGATTTCGGAATTGTACAATTTAATTTATCGACCCTGCAGTTTGGAGACACTTATTTTATTGGATCTGCTGGTGAAGAAATAAGAGTGTATCAAACCGCAATTTACAACAATGAAATATATGCCGTTACACAATATTTCGGAATTAGAAAAGCCAATCTTTCGAACCCGAATTTGAATGATTACAGGCAATGGCAAGTATTTGACACAGGCTACTGGAAGGGAGTAGTAAATTTTAACAATCAGTTAGTAGCGTGTAATTCGAATAATCGAATTTATAAATATAATGGAGCAAGTTTCGATGAAATTTTAAATATTGGACAAGAAGAAATACATTTTAAGGCTACAGCAAATTATTTGATTGCTACAACATCCTCTAGCGTTTATGTTTTAAATCCTCAATTAGCATTGGTGCGTCAAATCAACAGTAGTCAAATTACGGAATTTAATCCCAGCTTTTCCTGCGCCACCGTTGTTGACGATAAAGTATATATGGGTACTAAAGAGGATGGAATGATAAGTACTTTAATCACTCCCAATTCTCTTTTTGAAAACACAACTCCTATTGGACCTACTCGCAACAACATATTTGCACTAGATGTTACACCAAACTTATTTTGGGCTGTTTATGGAGGATATTCAGGAAACTATAATCCGTATACTTTTAATAATGTTGGTTTTCCTAATTCTTATGGAATAAGCAAATACAACTCTAAAGGGTGGCTACATATACCCTATGAAAAAGTGCTAGGAGCCAAGGCGATTTCAAGAATTATTATAAATCCAAAAAATGAAAACCAAGTTTATGCTAGTTCATTTTTTTCAGGCTTAATTAAAATTGAGAATGACGAACCCAACTTTTTATACAACCAAAACAATAGTAGTTTGCAAGACATCACCTTTATTCCAGGATATCGCAATGATGTACGAATTAATGGAACAGCCTTTGATAAAACCGGAAATCTTTGGGTCAATAATAGCCTAGTTGACAAAGGATTAAGTGTGCTAAAAACGAATGGGCAGTGGCAAAGCTATTCTTTAGGCACTATTTTAAAGGATAGTGAAGATGCCAATTTAGGTCGAATGCTCATCGATAAAAATGGGACAAAATGGTTTTGTTCTAATACCAACGGATTAATAAGTTTTAATGAATCCAATACCAAATTCAAAAAAATTACCATAGGAACGGATGAAGGAAATTTACCCGCAACCGATGTCAGAGCCATTGCAATTGATACCAGAAATCAACTTTGGATAGGAACCATAAGTGGATTACGCATTTTGTCTAATGTCAATAGTTTTCTGACCGAAGACCAAATGACGACAAAACCTATTATTATTTTAGAAGATAATTTGGCACAAGAATTATTTTATGAGCAATTTATTACAGATATTGTGGTGGATGGGGCCAATAATAAATGGGTAGGTACAGCAGACTCTGGTGTTTTTTTAGTCTCCTCAGACGGTCAAGAAACCAAATACCATTTTACCAAAGACAACTCACCCTTGCCGAGTAATACCCTAAATGACATTGCTATAAACTCCGAAACAGGTGAGGTTTTTTTTGCTACAGATAAAGGTATGGTTTCTTTTAAGGGAACTTCGACAGCCGCAAATGAAAACCTAGAAAGCGTGTATGTTTATCCAAACCCAGTAAGGCCAGAATTTCAAGGAACTGTAAAAATTAGCGGATTATTAGACAAAGCGAATGTTAAAATAACTGATATTCAAGGGAATCTAGTTCACGAAACCATTTCAGAAGGAGGGACCATAGAATGGGATACTACCGCTTTTGGAAAGTACAAAGTAGCCTCGGGTGTGTATATGATTTTTGTTTCGGCACAAGATGGAATCGAGACCAAAGTCAAAAAAGTGATGATAATAAGGTAAAACCAGATTGCAGGTTCTGAATCTAAAATCTAACCCGAGCGTCAGCGAACTGGCGCAGCAAATCTAAAATCTAAAATTGCAAATCAAAACCAAAGCCATAGTCATTTCATCACTCAAATACCAAGAGAAAAGCTTGATTGTAAAATGCTTTACACAATCTAATGGTTTAAAAACCTACTTTGTCCGCGATGCTTTTTCATCCCGAAAGTCTAACCAAAAAATTGCTTATTTCCAACCGTTGACCATTCTCGAAATCGAAGCGGTGCATAAAAACAAAGGCACTTTAGAGAATTTCAAGGAAATCAAAATTGCAACTCCTTTTCAAACGATACATTCGGATATTTACAAGAGCACAATGGTGCTATTTATTTCCGAAATTTTGCATCATTCCATTCACGAAGAAGAGAAAAACGAACCTCTTTTTGCCTTTTTGGAAACCGCTTTGTTCTGGCTCGACAATCACAATGAAACTGCCAATTTTCATTTAATTTTAATGCTCGAAACCACAAAATATCTTGGTTTTTATCCTGATGTTTCTGAAATGGGATTCCCGTTTTTTGACACTAACGAAGGTGTTTTTAGTCCATTTCATGGTGTTAGTTCCTTATCAGAACACGAAACGGATCTTTTTAAAAAACTCATTCCGTTAAAATTTGACAACGACCAAAAAACCTTCCACGTTATCGAAAGACAAATTGTGTTGAAAATACTGATTGACTACTACACTTTTCATCTCGATGGCTTCAGAAAACCAAAATCATTGGAGGTTTTGGCAGCTGTTTTTTCTTGAAAATATTTGCCACGAAGACACTACGGCACGAAGATTTAATTTAAATTTCTTCGTAGAAAACATAATCTGGCGTCATCTCTTCATAATTTGCGGCTTCGCGCCTTTGTGGCAAACAAAAACTCATAACTCAT
Organism: Flavobacterium sp.; assembly: GCA_031383535.1. GTDB lineage: Bacteria > Bacteroidota > Bacteroidia > Flavobacteriales > Flavobacteriaceae > Flavobacterium. Next base: position 16,664 of record JANMZS010000124.1, on the reverse strand, counting down.
AACTCATAATTCATAACTATTTCTTACTTTCGCACCACGATTTAAGAAAAGGATACAATGAGCATAAAATTTACTGAATACAAAGGACTTAACTTGCCTAAAGTTGCATCGGAAGTACTTGATTTTTGGAAGGCAGCAAACATTTTCGAGAAGAGTGTCACTACTCGTGAAGGCAACCCACCATTCGTATTTTTTGAAGGCCACCTTCGGCAAACGGACTGCCGGGAATTCACCACGTGATGGCGCGTGCTATTAAAGATATATTTTGCCGTTATAAAACTCAAAAAGGATTTCAAGTAAAGCGTAAAGCAGGTTGGGATACGCACGGTTTGCCTGTGGAATTAGGAACTGAAGCAGCATTAGGAATTACCAAAGAAGATATTGGAAAAACAATTTCCGTAGCCGAATACAATGAAGCTTGTAAAAAAACCGTGATGCGTTACACCGATGTGTGGAACGATTTGACTGAAAAAATGGGCTATTGGGTAGATATGGAAGATCCGTACATTACCTATAAATCAAAGTATATGGAATCGGTTTGGTGGATTTTGAAACAAATCTACAACAAGGATTTGATGTACAAAGGCTATACTATTCAGCCCTATTCGCCAAAAGCGGGTACAGGATTATCTTCACATGAAGTAAACCAACCGGGAAGTTATAGAGATGTGACTGACACGACGGTTGTGGCGCAGTTTAAAGCCCATCCCCAACCCTTCCCAAGGGGAAGGGAGTCAGAAAATTCAGTTGAAAAAGCATTTTGTCTTAGCTCCCCTCCTTCGGAGGGGCTGGGGGAGGCTTTTTTCTTGGCTTGGACGACAACGCCTTGGACTTTACCAAGTAATACTGCTTTGACAGTTGGGTCAAAAATTGATTATGTTTTAGTTAGAACTTTCAATCAATATACTTTTTTACCTTCGAATGTAATTTTGGCTAAAAACTTAGTTGGAAAACAATTTGGAAAAGGATTTTTTGAAATTCCAAAGAATTCTATTTTTAAATTTTCTACACACGAATTAGATAGAAAAGAAAGATTTGAAAATATATTAGGTAAATCTATTACTGACGAACAATTTGAATTGATTTTTAAAATTTATGCAAGTCAGAAATTATTAAAAGACACAACATTTGCTAAAGAATTAGTTAAATTTTCCCCTAACATATCAGATGAACAAGTAGATTTGATTGTTAAGTCTGAAATAAATGTTCATAATAAAAAAATTCCGTACCAAATCCTAGCCGAATGTAAAGGTGCTGACTTAATTGGAATTCGTTACGAGCAATTGATGCCATTGGCTTTGCCATATCAAAATCCTGAAAATGCTTTTAGAGTAATCGCAGGTGATTTTGTAACTACCGAAGACGGAACAGGAATTGTGCACACGGCTCCAACATTTGGTGCTGATGATGCAAAAGTCGCTAAAGAAGCCACTCCAGAAGTACCGCCAATGTTGGTTTTAGACGAAAATGATAATCCAGTTCCATTGGTCAATTTGCAAGGAAAATTCATTGATGGTCTAGGAAGTTATTCCGGAAAATACGTTAAAAACGAATATTACACCGAAGGCGAAGCTCCTGAGCGTTCTATTGATGTTGAAATTGCCATTCAATTAAAAGAAGAAAATAAAGCCTTTAAAGTTGAGAAATATGTGCACAGTTATCCACATTGTTGGAGAACAGACACGCCAATTTTATATTATCCGCTAGATTCTTGGTTCATCAAAATCACAGAAGTTAGAGATAGAATGTTCGAATTGAACGAAACCATCAACTGGAAACCAAAAGCAACTGGTGAAGGACGTTTCGGAAATTGGTTGAAAAATGCCAACGATTGGAATTTATCGCGTTCCCGTTTTTGGGGAATTCCATTGCCAATTTGGAGAAACGAAGAGGGAACAGAAGAAATTTTGATTGGTTCTGTTGAAGAATTATACAACGAAATCGAAAAATCTATCGCAGCAGGTTTCCAAAAGGAAAATCCTTTCAAAGGTTTCGAAATTGGAAATATGAGCGAAGACAATTATGATTTGATTGATTTACATAAAAATATAGTTGACGAAATCACTTTAGTTTCAGCCTCTGGTAAGCCCATGAAACGCGAATCCGATTTGATTGATGTTTGGTTTGATTCGGGAGCCATGCCTTATGCACAATGGCATTATCCTTTTGAAGGCCCACCCCAACCCTCCCAAGGGGAGGGAGTTGTAAAAAGGAATAAGTATGAAACGGCTAGAGCGTCAATTTATCCACTTTTGAAGGAATTGAAAGAGAAAAATAAAAAAAATCCAACGGAAGCAGAAAAAGCTTTATGGGTTAATTTAAAAGGTAAAAAGCTTGAAAGTTTTAAATTCAGAAAACAACACATTATTGATCAATTTATTGCTGATTTTGTATGTTTAGACAGGAAATTGATTGTCGAAGTTGATGGAGGATATCATACCAGACCTGAAATAATAGAAGCAGATCAATTAAGAACCGAAATACTTGAAAATGAATTTGGGTACAAAGTAATTCGTTTTACAAATGAAGAAGTTCTAGGGAAAATGAATAGTGTTTTAGAACAAATTCTCTCAGAATTGAATATTTTACAATCTGTCAAGTCTGTTGAGGAAGTCCTTCCCTTTGGGAAGGATTTAGGATGGGCTTGTGCTGATTTCATAGCTGAAGGTGTAGATCAAACTCGGGGTTGGTTTTATACTTTGCACGCTATTGCCACTTTAGTTTTTGATAAAGTAGCTTATAAAAACGTAGTTTCAAACGGTTTAGTTTTAGACAAAAACGGACAAAAAATGTCCAAGCGTTTAGGCAATGCCGTAGATCCATTTTTAACCTTAAACGAATATGGACCGGATGCCACGCGTTGGTATATGATTTCCAATGCAAATCCTTGGGACAATTTAAAGTTTGACTTGGAAGGAATTGCCGAAGTTCGCCGTAAATTCTTTGGTACTTTATACAACACCTATTCTTTCTTTGCTTTGTACGCTAACATTGATAATTTCACTTATTCTGAGGATGAAATTCCAATGAACGAGAGACCCGAAATTGACCGATGGATTATGTCGGAATTGAATACTTTGGTGAAAGTCGTTGACGAAGCGTATGCCGATTATGAACCAACCAAAGCGGCTCGTGCGATTTCAGAATTTGTACAGGAAAATTTAAGTAACTGGTACGTTCGTTTGTGTCGTCGTCGTTTTTGGAAGGGCGAGTATGCACAGGATAAAATTGCAGCATACCAAACTTTATACACCTGTTTGTTGACCATCAGTAAATTGAGTGCGCCAATCGCTCCGTTCTTTATGGACAAGCTTTATAGAGACCTGACTCTAGCTACAGAGACCGAAAAATTTGAATCTGTACATTTGGCGACATTTCCAGTTTTGGTTGAAAACTATGTTAATAAATCGTTAGAGAGCAAAATGCAGAAAGCGCAGACCATTTCATCACTTGTTTTATCGCTTCGAAAAAAGGAAATGATAAAGGTACGTCAACCGTTGCAAAAGATAATGATTCCAGTACTTGACGAGAATCAACGTGCCGAAATTGAAGCGGTTTCTGACCTCATAAAAGCGGAAGTTAACGTCAAAGAAATTGTTCTTTTAGATGATGCTTCTGGAATCTTAATTAAACAAATCAAGCCTAATTTTAAAGCACTTGGCCCTCGTTTTGGAAAAGATATGGGATTGATAGCCAAAGAGATACAATCTTTTTCTAATGAGCAAATCAATCAATTAGACAAAGAAAGAAAAATCGATATTACAATTGCAGGAAATAGTATAACTTTATCACTAGAAGATGTAGCCATTTCTTCGCAAGATATTGAAGGTTGGTTGGTTGCTAATTCAAACGGAATAACAGTAGCCCTAGATATAACTATTTCAGCCGAATTAAAACAAGAAGGCATTGCAAGAGAGTTGGTCAACAGAATTCAAAACATAAGAAAAGATTCTGGTTTTGAGGTTGTTGACAAAATTAAAGTACATTTGCAAAAAAACACAGAATTAGAAAAAGCTGTAAAAGCGAATGAAGCCTATATCAAATCAGAAACATTAACAGACACATTAGTTTTTGAAGATGATTTAAGCAACGGAACAGAAATAGAATTTGACGAGATAAAAACAAAAATAGCCATCACAAAATAAGAAGAAAATGATAGATGAAATTGCAAGATACTCAGACGCAGATTTAGCGGAATTTAAAGAGCTAATATTAAAAAAAATAGCCAAAGCACAAGCCGATTTAGATTTGATAAAAAGTGCTTATATGAACGATTTAAATAACGGAACTGACGATACTTCACCCACATTCAAAGCTTTTGAAGAAGGAAGTGAAACTATGTCTAAAGAAGCAAACTCACAGTTGGCAATTCGTCAAGAAAAGTTTATTCGGGATTTGAAAAACGCGCTTTTCCGTGTAGAAAATAAAACTTATGGAACGTGTAAAGTAACAGGAAAATTAATTAGCAAAGAGCGATTAATGATTGTTCCTCACGCGACAATGAGTATTGAAGCAAAGAATTTGCAACGATAACACTTGAAAATTCCACCTGAAAAATTCCAAATTCCAATAATGTCTTATTAAAGTATTGGTATTTGGAATTTAATTTTTAGAATTTACCTATTTTTGCGCCATTAAAATTCAAAAAATGAAGTTAAGAAATGCCTATTTGATAGTTTTCCTCATCTTAGTTGCTGATCAATTCACTAAAATATTTATCAAAACCAATTTTGTTTATGGCGAAAGTGGGCAAATTGACGTTACCAATTGGTTCAAAATCTTATTGATAGAAAACGAAGGGATGGCATGGGGTACTGTAATTCCGGGACTTTACGGAAAATTGTTTTTGACTCTTTTTCGTTTGGTTGCTGTAACAGGAATTGGATATTGGTTATGGGATTCTGTCGAAAGAAAACACAGTTCCAATTACCTCATTGCAGCTATTTCCCTGATTCTTGCTGGCGCTTTTGGAAACATTATTGACTCGGTTTTTTATGGTGTTATTTTTGACGATAGTTATGGTCATTTAGCTACTTTATTTACTGATAAACCATATGGGACTTGGTTTCATGGAAAAGTGGTTGATATGTTATATTTTCCATTATTCGAAGGGAATTTTCCAGAGTGGATGCCCCTTATAGGCGGAAACCACTTTAAATTTTTTAATGCGATTTTCAACATTGCCGATATGGCAATTTCTACTGGAGTTGGGATATTAATATTCTTTAATAAAAAAGCTTTTCACCATCATCAATAAGAATTCGAAGAATCAAAATTCATATATTCTACTAGGTGTCACACAATAATCCAGCTTTAAGTCGTTTATAAATACATCTTCAATTAGTTCTTCGGCTTCAAAAAAGGAAAGTCCAATCTTGATGGTTTCAGGATTGCATTCGCTCAAGAATTTGTCATAAAATCCTTTGCCGTAACCCACACGATTTCCTGTTTTGTCAAAAGCCAAAAGTGGTACAAAAACCACATTGATTTTATGGGTTGATACCTCTAACCCATCAACGGGTTCAGGAATATTGTATTCGTTTTTCTTGATTTTAGTATTGTCTGTCAACAGAAAATGAGTCATATTTAGAGTTTTAAAATCACTTTTAGAAATAATGATTTCCTTGTCTTTTCCAGAAAGTAAATGTAAAATAAGCTCAGTGTTGACTTCTTTTTGTTCCGTTATGGGCAGAAAAATATGGAAATAAGTTTTCTCCCAAATCGGAAGTGTTAGCGCTTTATTGGCAATAGCCAAACTCATTTCCTCCAAATCATTTTCGGAAATTTGGTTTCGCAAAGCTTTGTATTTGATTCGTAATTCTTTTTTAGTCATAAATTTTATAAAAGATAAAAGTAGTTAAAATCCGAATCTCTTTTTGTGAACTACTACATTTTGGTGTTGAATTTGTTAACTTTGTTTTATGAATAACCCAACTCTCGAACTTCAAATACAAACCTTACCAGACGGGCCTGGCGTGTATCAATATTATGATGCGGCAGGAAAAATTTTGTATGTAGGCAAAGCCAAAAACTTAAAAAAGAGAGTTTCTTCCTATTTCAATAAAATTCACGACACTGCCAAAACTAATGTGCTGGTTAAGAAAATTGTAACCATAAAACACATTGTCGTTCCTACCGAAACCGATGCACTTTTATTGGAAAATAACCTCATAAAAACACTACAACCACGATACAATGTTTTGTTGCGTGACGATAAAAGTTATCCTTGGATTTGTATCAAAAAAGAACCTTTTTCAAGAATATTCTCTACTAGAAGATTGATCAAGGATGGATCGGAATATTTTGGACCCTACACCAATTTTAAAACTGTAAATACTATTTTAGAGTTGATAAAAGAACTGTATCCGCTGCGAACCTGCAATTATGATTTATCCCCGCCAAACCTCCCCAAAGGAGAGGCTTCAGGAAAATTCAAGGTGTGTTTAGAATACCATATTGGCAATTGTAAAGGGCCTTGTGAAGGGCATGAATCGCTAGAAAATTATCAAAAACAAGTCGATGCTGTACGTGAAATTCTAAAAGGAAACTTTAAGGAATCGATGAGAGATTTTAAAAAATCAATGACTGATTTGGCTCGAGAAATGCACTTTGAAGAAGCTCAAAAATTAAAAGAAAAAATAGAAATCCTCGAAAATTACCAATCGCGTTCTACGGTTATCAATCCAAAAATCACCAATATTGATGTTTTTTCGATAGTTTCTGACGAAGGTGCCGCATTTATAAATTTTCTGCAAATAGCCCACGGTTCGATAATTCGTTCCCATACTATGGAAATCAAAAAAAAGCTGGACGAAACTGATACCGAATTATTAGAACTAGCGATTATTGAACTTAGAGAACGCTTTCAGTTACTGTCAAGAGAAATCATTGTTCCGTTTGAAGTTGATTTGGGTTCGACCCTAAAAATTACCGTCCCACAATTAGGCGATAAAAAACAAATTTTGGACTTGTCTATTCGCAACGCTAAGTTTTACCGAATCGAGCAATTAAAACAGCTTCAAATTGTAGATCCAGATCGTCACGCCAATCGTATTATGGCTCAAATGCAAAAAGACTTGCGATTGCCTGTAGAACCACGACACATCGAATGTTTTGATAATTCGAATATTCAAGGCACCAATCCTGTTGCTGCTTGCGTGGTTTTTAAGGACGGAAAACCCAGTAAAAAAGAGTATCGTCATTTCAACATCAAAACCGTCGAAGGACCTGATGATTTTGCCTCGATGACCGAAGTGGTTTACAGAAGATACAAACGATTGTTAGACGAAAACGAACCTTTGCCACAACTCATCATCATTGATGGTGGAAAAGGACAATTATCATCGGCTTTGAAAAGCATTGACGAATTAGGGTTGCGCGGAAAAATTACAATTATTGGTATTGCCAAAAGGCTCGAAGAACTTTTTTATCCGGGCGATTCAATCCCGTTGTATTTAGATAAAAAATCAGAAACATTAAAAGTTATTCAACAATTGCGAAACGAAGCACACCGTTTTGGAATCACTTTTCATCGAGATAAAAGGAGTAAATCGGCACTCAACTCTTCGATAGAAAGTATTCCGGGAATTGGCGAAAAAACGATGTTGACTTTGATACACCATTTCAAAAGTGTTAAAAGATTGAAATTAGCGACAGAAAAAGAAATTTCTGATGTGGTTGGGGTTTCAAAAGCCAAAAAAATTACCGACTTTTACAAGACCAATACTTAATAAATGAAAAAGTCAGTCTTATTCGTTTTTCTTTTTTTCAGTGTATTATCTATTTTTTCACAAGACACTATCAAAAAACCTAAAATCGGATTGGTTTTAAGCGGTGGTGGTGCAAAAGGATTTGCTCACATTGGTGTTTTGAAAGTTTTAGAACAAGCAGGAGTGAAAATTGACTACATTGGCGGAACGAGTATGGGAGCAGTTGTTGGAGGTCTTTATGCTTCTGGATATAGTGCCACACAAATAGATTCTATTTTTAGAACTATTAACTTCGATAATTTACTGAAAGATTTTACTCCTCGAAATTCTAAAAATTTTTATGAAAAGCGGAATGACGAATTATATGCCTTTGTCCTACCCTTTAATAAATTCAAAATCGGAATTCCAGAAGCCCTTACAAAAGGGATGTATAATTACAATTTGCTAAGTTCCTTTACTAGAAATGTTCGGTATGTTAGAGATTTTAACCAGCTCAAAATTCCCTTCTTATGCATTGCTACAAATATAGAGACAGGAGAACAAGTAACTATAGAGAAAGGCAATTTAGCTCACGCCATGATTGCAAGTTCTGCTTTTCCCACCTTATTTTCTCCAGTAGAAATGAACGGAATGTTACTGATTGATGGAGGAGTTACAAACAATTACCCTATTGAAGAAGTAAGAAAAATGGGGGCTGATATTATTATAGGGGTTGATGTTCAAGATGGTTTGTTAGGCAGAGATGAACTAAAAGAGGCTACAAAAATAGTAAGTCAGGTTACCGCACTTCAATCCATTGAAAAAATGAAATTGAACATAAAAGACACTGATATATATATCAAACCAGATATAAAAAATTATGGCTTAATTTCATTTGATAAAGGATTAAATATCATTCAAAAAGGAGAAGAAGCTGCTTTTAAAGTTTATGAACAATTAAAAAAATATAAAAATAAAGAGTTTAAACCTACACCAGTAAAAAAAATTTCAGATAGTCTTGAAATTAACAACATTTATATCAACAAACTAAAAAATCACACTTGGTCTTATGTGAAAGGGAAATTAGGTTTTAAAGAAGGCGATAAAATCAGTTATGATGATTTAAGAACTGGAATTGATAATATAAATGCAACTCAAAATTTTAGTGCTATTAATTATTCTTTTGAAGAGGATAAATCAAAGGCCGATTTGATACTAAAGCTAACAGAGAGCACGAATCACACTTTTTTAAAATTTGCTTTGCATTATGATGATTTGTTTAAAAGTGCGGTTTTAGTCAACATTACTCAGAAGAAAACTTTATTTAAGAACGATATTGCTTCTTTGGATCTAGTCCTAGGAGATAATCTAAGGTATAATCTAGATTACTATATTGATAATGGATTTTATTGGAGCTTTGGTTTTAAATCTCATTTCAATCAATTTAATAAATACGTCGCCAAAGAAATGACGGGTTTATATTTAGATACACCAACTATTCAATCTATAAATATTGATTATCATGAATGGACAAATCAAGCCTACGTACAAACTTTATTTGTTCAAAAATTTTTATTAGGCGTTGGAACTGAATTTAAAATATTGAATATGAAGTCAGCAACTTCAAACGAACTTTCGACAAGAATTGATAATAGTACGTATTGGAGTGTATTTGGTTATTTGAAATATGATTCTTTTGATAATAAATATTTTCCCAAAAAAGGATGGTTTTTCTCTGGCGACATACAATCCTATTTGACTTCTTCAAATTTCAGCAATACATTCAACCCTTATTCTATTGCGAAAGCTGATTTTGGAGTGGTTAAAAATTTTTTCAATACTACTTCAGTTCGATTTCAAACCGATGCAGGTTTTTCGATAGGAAATGCGAGTGTGCCGTTTTTTAATTTTAGTTTAGGCGGATATGGATTTAATACCATAAATAATTTTAAACATTTTTTTGGATATGATTTTTTGAGTAAATCAGCTAATAGTTATTTGAAATCTACTTTAACCATTGATTGCGAAATCATCAAAAAAAACCATATAAACCTAACTGCTAATTTTGCTAATATTCAAGATGATTTATTTCGAACAGTAAATTGGATATCTTTGCCAAAATATTCGGGATATGCCCTAGGGTATGGATTAGAAACATTGATTGGTCCTATAGAAATCAAGCGTTCTTGGTCACCAGAAACAGGAAAACAGTTTACCTGGTTTAGTATAGGATTTTGGTTTTAATCGTTTGCTATTTAAAAAAAGCACCTAAATTACCCCTTGTTATCATTGAAAAATACAATATAATACAAATAACTACTGGTTTTTATTTATCAATTAGACAAATAAAATTAAAAGAACACTAAAAAAGTCCTTATTTTTTATATAATGTAAAAAAATAAGCTAATTTAACAACTATGTTGACAAATCTTCTGTTAAACTTTAATTTTACCTAAAAAAAAGTAGAATGTTATTTATCTTTGTATCGGAAGCAAAAGGGGTGGTTTCCTTTTGTTTTTCATATAAATTTCATAATTTATATTTTTTGGTTAGTTAATAGCATAAAAACTCGGTCATAATTTGACTGAGTTTTTTTGTTTTAATACATTTGGAACAGAATTTGTACGTGCCGTTAAAACATAAATTTAAAGATGATAAAAAAGATAATTATTGTATTGTTATTTATTACAACGGTAAGTTTTGATTCCCAGAAGGAAGATGCTTTTGATACAGGCGAATGGTTTAAATTTAGAATCCATTATGGAATTTTAAATGCAGGTTATGCCACAGTTGAGGTAAAAGAAGCGGCTTTGAATAACAAAAAAGTTTTTCATGTTGTTGGAAAAGGGTACACGACCGGAATGTCAAGATTTTTTTTCAAAGTAGATGATTTATACGAAAGCTATTTTGACAAAGAAACCGGAATTCCATACCAATATGTTCGAAAAATAGACGAAGGGGGCTATACAAAAAATCAAGAAGGTTTTTTTAATCAGTTAGAAAGCAAAATACTTGTTAAAGATTATAAAAACAAAACTCAAAAAATACTTGAAATTCCTAAAAATTCTCAAGATATTCTTTCTACCTTTTATTATTTAAGAAATCACCCTAATATTGATAAATTAGTACCGGGAGAATCGGTTGTTATTGATATGTTTTTTGATGATGAAACTACAAAATTCAAGCTCAAATTTTTAGGTCGTGAAGATATAGCAACGAAATTTGGCATTATCTCAACCATGATCTTTAGACCATTAGTTCAATCTGGACGTGTTTTTAAAGAAGAAGAAAGTTTGACAGTTTGGGTCTCTGATGATAATAATAAATTACCGCTTCGCATTAAAGCAAGTCTTGCTGTAGGCTCCATCAAAGCAGATTTAGACTCATTTAAAGGATTAAAATACCAATTTAAAGTGAAACAAAAAATCAAAAACTAAATTGACATCCTCTTAATAAGAGGGAAACTTTTTGTTATAAGAATAAATAAAACACTAATTTAATAGTCAAAACTTGCACTTTGAAAAAAGTATCGATACTTACAATTCTTTTGTTTTCATTGATTTCTTGCAAACAATCAGAAACAATCAGTGTTATTACAGAACAAGAATATCCAAAAGTTGTGAATAATTTTGGCTTTAACTTTAATGATTATAATGTTTTAAATGATACAATTCAAAGTGGAGACACTTTTGGAAGTATACTTGATAATCAAAATCTTCAAGACAAAAAAGTATATGATATCATAGAAAAAGTAAAAGATAGTTTTAGCGTAAAAACTATTAAAATCGGCAAACCCTTTACTTTACTTAGATCCAAAGATCGTTATAAAAAATTGCAAGTATTCGTATATCAACCCGATAGATCTAGCTATTATGTTATTGATTTCAGAGATTCTATTTCAGTTTATAAAAAAACAAGACCAATGCGTTTTAAACAACGAACCATTGCTGGAAAACTCAACGGTTCATTGTCAGAAGCATTAAGAAAACAAGGCGTTGATGCTGGATTAGCTTCAAAATTAACCAAAGTATATGCCTGGTCTATCGACTTTTTTAAGTTAAAAAAAGGAGATAAATTTGGACTCACTTTCACCGAACGCTATATAGACGATACGATTTATGATGGAGTAGACAGTTTGAAAGCAGCTTTTTTTGAGTATAAAGGAAAATTAATTTACGCCTTCCCGTTTGCTCAAAATCAAGCCTCAGGAAAGCTTGATTATTATGATGAGGAAGGAAAAACACTCAAGAATTTTTTCTTAAAAGCACCATTAAAATTTGTTAATATCACTTCGCGTTTTTCTAAAAACAGATTTCATCCCGTTCAATTATCTTGGAAAGCTCATAAAGGGACAGATTATGCTGCACCCGCAGGCACACCAATCATGACAACTGCTTCAGGAGTTGTAGAACAAACAGGGTTTACCGCCGGAAATGGAAATTTTGTAAAAGTGAAACATAATAATATGTATGCAACACAATATTTACATCTGTCAAAAATATTAGTTCGAAAAGGACAAAGAGTGAATCAAGGCAGCATTATCGGAAAAGTAGGAAGCACCGGATTAGCAACTGGACCACATGTATGTTATCGATTTTGGAAAAATGGGGTTCAAGTTGATGCTTTAAAATTAAAACTACCCAATTCTCAACCTATGGAAAGTAAAAATTTACCCCGATTTAGGACTCATATCAAACCTTTGAAGAAGGAACTGGATAGTGTAGCAAACTTATAGGCGAATTAACATATTTTTGTTAGAATTAAATCAGAATGAAGAGTCGGTTTTTTTCAAACTAATAGTTTAAATTTGCGCTTCAATAAAAAATAAGAATAGCATTAATACCAAATAAAAGAAAATGGCATTACAAAATATAAATCCAACTAAAACAGTCGCTTGGCAAAAAATTCAGAATCATTTTCAGGAAATGAAACATGTTTCGATGAAAACATTATTTAGTAAAAATAAATCAAGAGCATCGCAATTTCATATACAATGGAATGATTTTGTAGTTGATTATTCTAAAAACAGTATTAATCAAGAAACACTAGATTTATTACTTCAATTGGCAAATGAAGTTCAATTGAAGGATGCGATTTCTAAATATTTTAATGGGGATATTATAAATCAAACCGAAAATCGCGCCGTTTTGCACACTGCTCTGCGCGCCAATGAAGCTTCAAATATAAAAGTTGATGGAGTAAATGTAATACCAGAAATTTTTAAAGTAAAAAATAAAATTAAAAATTTCACTAACGAAGTAGTTGGAGGAGTTCGAAAAGGATATACAGGCAAACCGTTTACTGACATTGTAAACATAGGAATCGGTGGTTCAGATTTGGGTCCCGCGATGGCTGTCGAAGCATTACAATTTTATAAAAACCATTTGAAGTTGCATTTCGTTTCGAATGTAGATGGAGATCATGTCAATGAAATCATTAAAAAGCTAAATCCAGAAACTACCCTTTTTGTAATAGCTTCAAAAACATTTACCACTCAAGAGACACTGACGAACTCAATTACTATCAAAAAATGGTTTTTAGAATCTGCTACCCAAGATGATGTAGCCAAGCATTTTGTGGCAGTATCAACAAATATTCAAAAAGTTACGGAATTTGGAATAGATTCTGACAATGTTTTCCCGATGTGGGATTGGGTTGGCGGAAGATTTTCTTTGTGGAGTGCTGTCGGACTTTCGGTAAGTTTAGCCATTGGTTTTGACAATTATGACTCCTTATTATCGGGAGCTAAAGAAATGGATGAACATTTTAGAACAGCAGATTTTGACAAAAATATTCCTGTAACACTAGCCTTATTGAGTATTTGGTATAACAATTTTTTTGGAGCCGAAAGCGAAGCCTTGATTCCATACACCCAATATTTACAAAAACTGGCACCTTACCTACAACAAGGCACTATGGAAAGTAATGGAAAAAGTGTTGGGAGAGACGGAAAACAAGTAGATTGCCAAACAGGAACTATTATTTGGGGCGAGCCTGGAACTAATTCACAACACGCTTTTTTTCAGTTAATTCACCAAGGGACTAAATTGATTCCAACTGATTTTATTGGATTTGTAAAACCATTGTATGGAAATGAAGACCATCATGATAAATTAATGTCCAACTTTTTTGCCCAAACCGAAGCCTTAATGAATGGCAAAACAGCCGAACAAGTTCAGGCGGAATTTGACAAACAAGGGCTTTCTGAAGGGGGAGCAAAGCTTTTGTTACCCTTCAAAGTATTTGCTGGAAACAAACCTACCAACACCATATTAATTCAAAAATTGACACCAAAAACCTTAGGTTCTTTGATTTCGTTATATGAGAACAAAATTTTTGTGCAAGGAATCATTTGGAATATTTTTAGTTACGATCAATGGGGTGTAGAATTAGGAAAACAATTAGCCAATTCAATTCTTGATGAAATACATTCTAAAAATGTAAAGGAACATGATAGCTCTACTACATTTTTATTAAATCATTTTTTGAAAAATAAAAAGTAATTTGGTATTCTTTGTGAATTAAAAATCAATTTTACTAAATCTTTAAAAAAGGTATTCTCAATTGAAGAATGCCTTTTTTTTGTGCCTTTTTTTATTATATTTGTTAAAACTAAAAATCATTTTATGTACCATTTTATTCAAAAATTTCATTCTGGTTGGGCTTATTTGGCACTTTTGCTTTTGATAATTGCCGTTGTTAATTCAATAATTGGACTCGTTTCAAAAAAAGAATTTACATCGGAAGATAGAAAAATTGCTCTTTTTGGATTAATAGCAATACATACTCAATTATTAGTAGGATTGATTTTGTATTTTGTTTCAGAAGTAGGATTTACTTCTTTAGGACAAATGAAAAACCCTGAATTACGTTTAACATCATTAGAGCATCCATTAATCAATATCATTGCTATTGTATTGATTACAATAGGTTGGATTAAGCATAAAAAATTAACGACAAGTGACACTAAATTTAAAACATTTTCTGTTTATTATGGTTTAGGGTTAGTGCTTATTTTGAGTAGAATTCCATGGGGATTGTGGTTTTAAAAAACACAACTATTTAAGGTCTTTTTTACCCGATTGATTTTACCAAAAAAAAGAATGAAAAAAATAATCACGCTAATACTTTCTATTTTCCTTATTGCAATAGCAATGAGTCAAATCTTGATTTCAGAAAAACAAAAAACTGTTTTGGTCCACGATACAGTTAAAAAAAGTAAAACGCTTTTTCCTACTCAAGAAATTGGAGCTGATTCTTTATTCTTTGAAACAGGTAATTTTAAATTTTATAAAAAGGAAGCGCACGCCTCTTATTATGCGGATAAATTTAACGGGAGAAAAACAGCAAGTGGCAAAAGATTTGACAACAATAAATATACAGCAGCCCACAAAAAATTTCCATTTGGAACAAAAGTAAAAGTAACAAATGAGGTCAATGGGAAATATGTGGTTGTAGAAGTTATAGACAGAGGACCATTTGTACGTTCAAGAGAAATAGACTTATCAAAACGCGCTTTTAAGGAAATATGTTCAAATAAATCGGCAGGAGTGATGTTGGTAACTATAGAAGTACTCCAAAATAATTAATGCCAATCTTTAAAAGGGTTTTTACTTAAATAGGAGTTATAATATCGCTTGTCATTAGTGACTTCTTTTCCAAGCCAAATTGGTTTTTCAAAAATTTCATCCTCTGATTTTAATTCTATTTCAGCAATAATGAGACCTTCGTTTTCTCCATAAAATTCATCTATCTCAAAGATGTGATTCCCAACTTTTACTTCAAAACGAGTTTTATCAATTACCCCTTTTTCACATAACTTCAATAAGGCTTTTGCCTCTTCAATAGCAATTTCTTTTTCCCATTCAAAGCGAGATAATCCTGATTCATTTGAGGCTCCTTTGATGGTCAAAAATCCCTTTTCGTCTTTTATGCGAACTCGAACCGTTCTGTCAGGAACAGCACTCAAATAACCTTGTGTAATTCGACTTTTTTTGAATGTAGCTGACCTAAATTCATCGGATGTTGTGAGAAATTTTCTTTCTATTTCTATCATTTTTTGAAAAATTGAAGGTTAAACAAATTAATTTTTAGATCTTTTCAAATGTATAAAAATTGATAAGTATCTTGTGAATTAGTTTTTATTTAAATTTGCTTTATGCTCGAAACAATTCCATATAGAAAAATTATACACATCGATATGGATGCTTTTTTTGCTTCGGTAGAGCAAATGGATAATCCTGTCTTACGAGGAAAACCCATTGCGGTAGGTGGCTCAGAAAATCGAGGAGTTGTTGCTGCGGCTAGTTATGAAGCCCGAAAATTTGGCGTTCGAAGTGCCATTAGTGGTGTTTTGGCCAAAAAAAACTGTCCTGATTTGATTTTTGTAAAACCCCGATTTGAACGTTACAAAGAAATATCAAACAAAATTCAAAAAATATTTTACGAGTATACAGATTTGGTCGAGCCGTTGTCTCTTGATGAGGCCTATCTTGACGTTACAGCAAACAAAAAAGGAAACCCAAGTGCGACTTTATTGGCCCAAGAAATTAGATTGCGAATTCAAAATGAAGTGGGATTGACGGCTTCGGCAGGGATATCCGTCAATAAATTTGTAGCTAAAATTGCTAGTGATTATAACAAACCCAACGGTCAAAAAACGGTCAATCCTGATGAGGTTATTTCTTTTTTGGAAGTTTTGCCTATTCGTAAATTTTATGGCGTGGGAAAAGTCACCACCGAAAAGATGTACCAATTAGGCATTTTCACGGGATTGGAATTAAAAAGTAAATCCATAGATTTTTTGTCAACCCATTTTGGAAAATCGGGTAGTTTCTATTATAACGTGAGTTCGATGTAAGTAATAATTAGGCAACAAGTCTGTTGTTTTCAAAATCTACATTTATAGAAGGTTTTTTCGGAAAGAAAGAATAGGCTATTAGTCCTGATAATAAATTAGTTATAAAATTATCAAAA
>JANMZS010000122.1:0-6433 GCA_031383535.1 Flavobacterium sp. | reverse complement strand
TTTTGATAATTTTATAACTAATTTATTATCAGGACTAATAGCCTATTCTTTCTTTCCGAAAAAACCTTCTATAAATGTAGATTTTGAAAACAACAGACTTGTTGCCTAATTATTACTTACATCGAACTCACGTTATAATAGGTGTAATTTGTTTGAGTTGAAAAAGGTGCGAGAATATTAAATTCTTACACCTTTTTTCATAAAACAATATTTCGTGTAGATGATTTTCTGATTTGCAATTCGGGTTTTAAAATCACTTTTTTTTCGATTTTTAAGTTTTCGACATTGTTAATTTGTTCCATAAATACTTTGGCTGCCATTTTACCCATTTCTAAAGGAGATTGGTCAACAGAAGAAATGGAAAGTTCCATAAACTTTGTAAAAGGCTCGTTACCAAAACCCACTACACAAAAATCCTCTGGGATTCGAATCCCTTGTGCTTTAATTTCCTGAATGGCTCCCAAAGCAGCAAAATCGCTAGATGAAAATATAGAGTCTGGTGGCGTTTCTAATTTTAATAGTTTCTCTGCGCACAAAGCCCCCATTTCTACATTACTTCTGGTTTGAACCACATAATTCTCATCGAATGCCATTCCATTATCAAGCAAGGCTTGTTTGTAACCTTTAAAACGATTTTCATATATTTCCAAAGATTGGTCTCCACAAAGATGAGCGATGCGTTTACAACCTTCATCAATCAAATGTTGAGTAGCAATATACCCACCTTCAAAATCATTTATGGTAACGGAACTAACCCCGTCAATATTTTTCTTTCTATCAAAAAAGATTAGTGGCACATTTTTTTCAAGAACGCGCTGAATGATTTTCTCATTTTCTTTAGATTCATTTGTAATAGAAATTATTATGCCATCAACTTGAGCGTTCAATAAAGTACTGATGTTTTCAATTTCCCTTTTTTCATTTTCGTGTGTTTGGCAAATAATAACATTGTACTTGTAAGGATGCAATTCTTCCTCGATGCCCCGAATTGTTGATGCAAAAAAGTTAGAATCGATGCGAGGCACAATTACACCTACATTATAGCTTTTACCGCTACGAAGAGCCAAAGCCAATCTATTTTGTTTGTAATTCATTTTTACTGCAGTTTCCAAAACAAGTTTTCGGGTGTCCTCACTTATTTTTGGATTATTATTCAAAGCTCTTGAAACTGTAGCGGCAGTAATATCAAGTTTTTTTGCAATATCGTATATTGTCGTTTTTCCTCCCATAATGGAATTATTGAATGCTAATAATTAAGATTTTATTAAATTAAACAAAAATACATTATTATTTATAGTATATATACAATCGATTACATTGTATTATTGTTTTCACCAAAATAATATGTAATTAAACATGAATGAATATTAAAATTCATTGTTGTCCGATAAAACTAAATAAAAAAAAAGCCATGAAAATGGCTTCTCAATTTATATGCAAAATTCAAAAAAAGCCACTTTCCAGTGACTTTTAGTTATTAAAACAGCGTAATTTGCCCATCTTCATTAGATTGAATATCCTCATCAGAAATAGTAGTTTCGCCTTCGACTTCTAGTTCTTCCGGAATAACTTCTACTGGTTCTTCATAAGGCAAAGGTTCTAATAAATTTACTTGTTTCAATTTGTCCGCTGTTAATTGATTTCCTAATGCTTTGAAACCTTTTACAGCAATAAAACTTTCAATATCTACGGTTTGATTATCTTTCTGAACGCCTTTTATTTTATTGAAAACCAATTCGGCTACAGGACGATAATCCGTGGATACAATTTCTAATTGTGAATTGGGATGTTCCGTGATAAAACTTTCCTCTTTGCCTTCGGTTTCTACCAAAAAGCGTTTTACATAATAGCGCTCTTTTTCGCCATCATAATAAATAGCAGAAATTGGCTTTTTAGGATGCCATTTTTCCAAAACCACCATGTCTTCATCAAAATGCGTTGACAATTCTGGAATAATAACTTTCAGTTTACCCGTTTGTGAGATCACAAGAATTTTATCATTCGGTCTAAATTCGCCCAATAATTCTCCTCTAGCATCCACATTTAATTTTTGAACCGTATCGTCAAACCAAACTTTTCGAGGCAATAATGTAGAAATTCCTTTCTCCTTGATTTCGATTTTCTTGATTGGATATTTTGACACAATATTTCCTTTTGAAGCTCTACCTTTAATTGCGATTGCTGCAAAATCAACATCCCATTTTAGTTTTTTTATGCTTCCCACCTGACGCAATAAAATGGTAATTACTTCGGCTTCTCCATTTGGATTATGCGTGAAATACAAAACCTGCGAGCCTTTGTTTTCATTGGTTAAATCGTATAATTTATCCCGAGTAACTCCTGAAACATTGAAACGTTTGATATAAGAAGGTCCCGATTTTCCATCACGATAAATCATGTTGTAAATGGTGCGTTTATCGCTTTTGTCAAAAATTGCAATATGAATAATGTCTTTTCCAACGAATTTCTTATCATCCACTTTACATATCATCATATTTCCGTCACGAAGGAAAACAATTACATCATCAATATCGGAACAATCGGTAACATATTCGTCTTTTTTTAAACCCGTTCCTACGAAACCTTCTTCCCTATTGACGTACAATTTGGTGTTTCTAAGGGCAACTTTTGTAGCTTCGATATTGTCAAAACTTCGTAGCTCCGTTTGACGATCACGACTTTTTCCGTATTTCTCTTTTAATTTGGTGAAATAGGCAATCGCAAAATCGATTAGATTTTCTAAATCGTATTTTACTTGTTCGATATCGCCTTCCAAAGCTTCTATTTTATCTTGTGCTTTGTTACTGTCAAACTTTGAAATACGCATAATTCGAATGTCCAACAATCGAAGAATATCATCTTCGGTAACGGCGCGTTTTAGTTTTTTTGTAAATGGTTTTAATCCATCATCTACTGCTTTTATAACATCTTCACGAGTGGTTTTATCCTCGATGTCACGGTAGATTTTATTTTCAATAAAAATTCGTTCCAACGAAAGAAAATGCCATTGCTCTTCCAATTCACGCAACTGAATTTCGAGTTCGCTTTTGAGTAATTGCACCGTTCGATCTGTGGAGATTTTCAACATATGAGAAACACCTACAAAAAGTGGTTTATTGTCTTCAATCACGCAACCTAAAGGTGCTACCGAAGTTTCGCAAGCTGTGAAAGCAAACAAGGCATCAATGGTTTTATCTGGAGAAACGCCAGGAAAAAGATGAATCAAAATTTCAACTTCGGCTGCTGTATTGTCCTCTATTTTTTTGATTTTGATTTTACCTTTTTCATTGGCTTTCAAAATACTGTCAATCAAAGTAGTGGTATTGGTCGAAAACGGAATTTGGGTAATGACCAAGGTATTCTTGTCCAATTGCGCAATTTTGGCACGAACTCTCACTCTTCCGCCACGCAAACCGTCATTATAATTGGAAACATCTGCAATTCCAGCCGTTTGAAAATCGGGGAAAAGGGTAAATGGTTTTCCTTTTAAAATTTTTATCGAAGCATCAATGAGTTCGTTAAAATTGTGTGGCAAAACTTTGGTAGAAAGTCCCACCGCAATCCCTTCGGCGCCTTGTGCCAAAAGCAACGGGAATTTTACGGGAAGATTATTGGGTTCGGCACGACGACCATCATAGGAAACGCCCCAATCGGTGATTTTTGGTGAATACAAAACCTCCAAAGCAAACTTGGACAAACGCGCTTCGATGTATCGAGAAGCCGCTGCACTGTCGCCCGTGAGGATATTTCCCCAGTTTCCTTGGCAATCTATCAGCAATTCTTTTTGACCAATTTGCACCATGGCATCTCCAATACTGGCATCTCCGTGAGGATGATACTGCATGGTATGACCAACAACATTGGCTACTTTATTGTACCGACCATCATCCAACTCTTTCAACGAGTGCATGATTCGTCGTTGCACTGGTTTGAAACCGTCTTCAATGGCAGGAACGGCGCGTTCTAGAATTACATACGATGCATAATCCAAAAACCAATCTTTGTACATTCCTGTAACTTTGGTAATGGTATCTTCGGCGTTTTCATCATTCTCGTAGAAATGATTTCCACCCGAAGAAACGATGTCTTCAAAGCCTTCGTCAGCAGTTGCATCGTTTAAGTCGTCGTTGGTTTCGTTTTCTGGAATGTTATCTTCTTCGTCTTTCATTTACTTTGATTCCGAAATTAATTTTATTAAATCTTCTTTACTTGGAAGAACTGTTTTGTATTTACTGGCAAAAATTTGCTCGTTATTTTCTGGCAATGTGTATTCGACAACTAAATCACTTTTATTTTGGCAAAGTACAATACCTATAGTTTTGTTTTCGTCTTCCAAACGCATTTTTCGGTCGTAATAATTGACATACATCTGCATTTGACCCAAATCCTGATGTTTCAATTCTCCTATTTTCAAATCAATTAAAACAAAACTTTTTAAAATTCGATTATAGAAAACCAAATCAATTCGAAAGTGTTTATCGTCAAAAGTAATTCTTTGTTGACGAGCCACAAACGTAAATCCGTGACCTAATTCTAAAAGAAAATGCTCCAGCTTAGTAATAATTTCTGCTTCTAATTCCGTTTCAGAATATTGATGTAATTCTGGCAATCCTAGAAATTCTAGAATATATGGGTCTTTGATAATATCTTTCGGTTTCTCGATTATCTGCCCTTGCTCTGAAAGTTTTAAAATTCCTTCCTTGTCTCGGCTTAAAGCCAATCGTGTATAAAGTGCGGAATCATATTGTCGTTTTAGTTCCCGAACGCTCCAATTGTATTTTTCGGATTCTATTTCGTAAAAACGTCTTTCGTTTTCATCTTCTATTCGCATTAAGAAAATATAATGTGTCCAAGTTAGTTTGAAAAACGAAATCACTGATTTTGATATTGATTCCTCAGAAAACGAAATCAGTGATTTCGTTTTCTCAATTTTCAAATGTTCTTCCAATAACAAACCTTTCTGAATTTCCAATATCCTCATCAGTGATGACGAAATTGAATAAACTCTGTAAAACTTTCTCATTCGGTCAAGACTTTCAACAGAAAACCCTTTCCCGAATTCATTTGTCAACTGCTCTGAAAGTCCTTTTAGAATCTGTTTTCCGTATTCAGCCCGGTCTTTTCCGCTTTGTTCTTCTTCTACAATCATTCGTCCAATTTCGAAATACGTATACGTCATTGTTGAATTGACTGTACGTAAAACTTGTTGTCGAGCATTTTGTAATAACTCAACGACTTGCTGGAATAGAACTTTATTTTGAATATCTTTTGACAAACTTTTTATGTTTTAAACTTTTCCTAACTTGCCTCTATCGTATCCAATTCGACCTTCAAATTATTGATGATAAAAACTTGTCTATCAGGTGTGTTTTTTCCCATATAGAAAGATAATAATTGTTCTACTGAGGTATTTTTATCCATCATTACTGGATCCAAACGAATGGTTTCTCCAATAAAATTTTTGAATTCGTCGGGCGATATTTCTCCTAATCCTTTAAATCGTGTGATTTCAGGCTTGGGTTTTAATTTTTCGATAGCGTCTTTACGTTCCTCTTCGGAATAGCAATAGATGGTTTCTTTCTTATTTCGAACTCTAAAAAGTGGTGTTTGCAAAATATACAAATGCCCTTCTTTGATTAACTCTGGAAAAAATTGCAGAAAAAACGTAATCAATAATAATCGAATGTGCATTCCGTCGACATCGGCATCGGTGGCGATTACGATATTATTATAACGCAACTTTTCTAATCCATCTTCAATATCCAGAGCCGCTTGTAATAAATTGAATTCTTCGTTTTCATACACAATCTTTTTGCTCATTCCATAAGAATTCAAAGGCTTACCACGCAAACTAAATACGGCTTGTGTATTGACATCTCTGGATTTGGTAATCGAACCAGAAGCGGAATCTCCCTCGGTAATAAAAAGAGTGCTCTCTAAATTTCTTGGATTTTTAGTATCAGGCAAATGAGCACGACAATCTCTTAGTTTTTTATTGTGCAAATTGGCTTTCTTGGCTCTATCGGTTGCTAATTTTCGAATGCCAGATAATTCTTTTCGCTCGCGTTCTGCCTGCAAAATTTTACGCAACAAGGCATCGGCAGTTTGCGGATTTTTATGAAGGTAATTATCTAATTTATTTTTTACAAAATCGTTGACAAACGTTCTAACCGAAGGCATTCCAGCTTCTGAACCCATATCGGTAGAGCCCAATTTGGTTTTGGTTTGAGATTCTAAAACAGGTTCCATAACTTTGATACTAATCGCCGTTACTATTGATTTTCGAACATCCGAAGCTTCGAAAGGTTTGTTGTAATATTCCCGAATGGTTTTTACAATCGCTTCGCGATACGCCGCTAAATGCGTTCCTCCTTGTGTGGTGTTTTGTCCGTTTACAAACGAATGGTATTCTTCGGAATATTGTGTTTTACTG
>JANMZS010000117.1:0-12984 GCA_031383535.1 Flavobacterium sp. | reverse complement strand
GAAACTAAAAAAAAAGAATTTAATAGATTTTCCTTATTGTATTTCATCTCTGAATTAGTAGTATTATCCACAACCTTAAGTCCAGCTGCCATGCATATTGCTTGACCCGCAGCAGTATCCCATTCCATAGTTGGTGCAAATCTTGGATAGACATCTGCACTTCCTTCAGCCACTAAGCAAAATTTTAATGAACTCCCTTTAGAGACCATTTCTATTTCTTTTTTAGTTTCATTTTTTAAATTTTCTACAAAATCTAAAGTGTCTTGATTCATGTGTGACCGACTTCCTACTACTCTAATTGCATTTGAATCGGTTTTTGGAGTAATCGTGGTTGCATTTTTTAATATTGAAACTATATCATAGCTTGAATGATTGATGGCGATTTTGTATGCTTTTTGTTGATTAACATCACCAAAATATAACACCCCTGTTGCCGGAACGTATATAACACCAAATTCCGGTAAGCCGTTCTTAACAAAAGCTATATTTACAGTGAATTCGCCATTCTTTTTAATAAATTCTTTGGTGCCGTCAAGAGGATCTACTATCCAACAAGATGTCCAATTTTTTCGGGTCTCAAAGAGTGTTTGTTTATTTTCTTCACTTATTATAGGAATATCTGTTTTATTAAGATATTCCATAATTACACTATTTGCAGTAGTATCAGCTTCTGTTAAAGGAGAGTCATCATTTTTAAAATCAATTTGAAAATCTTTTTCATAAATAGCCATTATGACTTTACCAGCAGCAATAGCGGCTTCAATAGCTATGATGTGATCGTTTTTCATATTAAAATTATACAATTTATAATCTTCCATCTGCTTTGGTTCCTAAAACCCCTTTCACATCATATACAATACTATTGCCTTTTTTTAACTGTGATAAATCCAAAGTAAGAAATTCATGATGGGCAACTCCTAAAACTAAAGCATCGAATTTTTGGGTTGGTGAATCTTTAGTGGTTGTCAAATTATATTCATGTAAAACTTCAATAGGATTAGCCCATGGGTCATAAATACTTACATTGATTCCATAATCTTTTAAGGCGGCTACTACATCTACAATTTTAGTATTCCGTACATCCGGACAATTTTCTTTGAAGGTAATACCAAGCATCAAAAGTTGAGCACCGTTAACAACAATTCCTTTTTTAATCATTAATTTAACAATTTGCGAAGCTACATATTCTCCCATACTATCATTCAACCGTCTTCCAGCTAAAATAATTTCAGGATGATACCCAAATTCTTGAGCCCTTTGCGCTAAATAGTAGGGATCAACTCCAATGCAATGTCCGCCAACTAATCCGGGTTTAAAAGGAAGGAAATTCCATTTTGTTCCAGCTGCCGCTAAAACTTGATGTGTGTCTATATCCATCAAATTGAAAATTTTAGCTAATTCATTGACAAAAGCAATATTAATATCTCTTTGTGAGTTTTCAATCACTTTTGCTGCCTCAGCCACTTTTATTGAAGGTGCTAAATAGGTTCCTGCACTAATTACTGACTTATAAAGTTCGTTAACTTTTTGACCAATTTCGGGGGTTGATCCTGAAGTGACCTTCAATATTTTTTCAACAGTATGCTCTTTATCTCCAGGATTAATTCGTTCAGGAGAATAACCTGCAAAAAAATCTATATTGAATTTTAAACCCGAAATTTTTTCTAAAACCGGAATACATTCTTCCTCTGTAACGCCAGGATAAACAGTAGATTCATAAATAACGATATCTCCTTTTTTTAATACTTTTCCAACAGTTTCACTAGATTTATGTAAAGGCGTTAAATCAGGACGATTGTTTTTATCGACTGGTGTAGGAACTGTTACAATATAATAATTACAATTAGCGATATCGTTCGAATCTGAACTACAAAACAAACCAATACTACTGTCAGATGTATCTAATAATACGCTTTTAAGAGTTTGAGAATCTATTTCAAGAGTGGTGTCTATTCCAGCTTTCAACGAAGCTATTCTCTGTTTATTAATATCAAAACCAACTACTGCATGTTTTGTAGCAAATAATTGTGCTAGAGGTAATCCTACATAACCCAAACCAATGACAGCAATCTTTGTATTCTTTTCCATTAGGGATATATCATTTTAATTTTTAGCTTACTAGTATTCATAGCTTCGCTACTCCAACTCACATAATGGGTCAGAAATATTTATCTCGGGGCGTAAATATAATAACAAAATATGATTTAATAATATTAAAATTTTACTGCTATTTCTTTACAATATAGCTTGTAAATATAGTAGCACATTACACAAAAAAAAAACATTCTTAAATTATGATTAAGAATGTTTTTAATATGGTGGGATAGTACTTTAAGATAAATTATACTACAAATATTGCTTTTTATAATAAGCAGTATACTCTCCAGAAGTGACATTATTTAACCGACACGCTGACAGAAGTTTCTAAACAACAAACCCTATTAGCCTTTGGAAGGCTAACAGGATTATGAAAAATTTCTACTCAACTAACCACCCGAAAGGATTGACTTCGTCGAATTTCATTTCGGGCGGGAGCGGGGGAAAATTTATCAATTCCAAGCCATCAAGTGCTGTCGATTGTGTTTTTTTTTGTAACTTCGTCATTCATTGTTAAAATAAAAAAATGATACAAACAACCATAGTACCACAAAAAACAGATGTAAATTTCTCTTTTCCAAAAGATTATATCGGTAAAAAAGTACATGCTATTTTTTATATTGATGAAGAAATTAGTCAAATGCCTACTCCTGTTCCTTTAAAAAGACCCTCTGATTTTTTTGGAACATTAAGTGCTGAAGAAGGTGAAAAAATGCACTTACACACAACCCAAACACGCAATGAATGGGACAGAAATATATAATCGATACCAACACTCTCATTGATGCTCAAATGAATAAACTTCCTGTAAAGGGAATGGAATTTATAAAAAATGTCATCAATGAAGATTTTACGGTTTCTTTTGTAACTTATATTGAGTTTCTCGGTTACAAAGATATTTCTCAAGTTTCTAAAGATTTTATCGCGTTGGCTAATGTTTTAGAAATCAATAAATCAATTATTAATACTTGTATTGAGATACGAAAACAGCATCATATTAAATTGCCAGATGCTATTATTGCCTCCACGGCTTTAGTATATGATTTGATAATAATTTCTCGCAATGTTTCGGATTTTAAAAATATTCAAGGTTTAAAAGTGATTGATCCACATAGTTTGTAGTACTACTCTATATTTACCACAAAAGCCTAGTAAACTGGTAAGCTTTTTGGTTTGTTTTTCGTCTTGCCCTTAAAAACGATTTTGATTTGTAAGTCGCCGAGTTCGTTTTTGGTGAGTGTGTTGATTTCAATTTTTTAAACGCAAAAACCCTGTCAGCCTCTGGAAGGCTAATAGGGTTGTGAAAAATTTCTACTCAACTAACCACCCGAAAGGATTGACTTCGTCGAATTTCATTTCGGGCGGGAGCGGGGTTTATTTTATTTGCATTGACCTACGCTATTTACATAGTCTTGAGCCTCATTATTGGCTTGTCTGTTTGCATCGGATTGAGAATAAATAGAAGTAAACCTACCACTAGGAATTGTAACGGAATGATAAGTCCCTTCTAATCCATTTGGACAATTAGTTTTTTGTAAATGATATTCCCTACCATCATTTACAAAATAACAATATCCCTTCTCATTAGCATTATTCTGTCCTTTTTCATCAAAATCTTTTTGAGTTTTTTGGTTTGCATCAGCTTGAGAAATAGTAGAAAAATAAATCCCTGCTGGAACAACATATTCCACTGCTGATCCCATTGTTAAACAATTGCTTTTTGTATACGTTCTTGTTATAAGGGTGTTTTTATAGGTGCATGTACCATTTGCATTAGCATGGGCTTGACCGTTTGCATTAACATCTGCTTGAGCTTTAGCATTGGCGTCGTTTTGAGACAGAGTTGAAACATAAGACCCTGCATTTACGACATAGGTTACAGTTGTGGGTGAAAAACCACCAATATCGCAATTGTTTTTGGTGAAAGTACCACTTTTGATTGTGTTGGTATAAGTACCACAAATTCCGTTGTTATTGGCATAAGTCTGTCCTAAATTATTTAGTTGCAACTGAGCTTTATCATCTGCATCGGCTTGAGATATAATAGAGGTATATGCTCCTGCTGCCAAAGAATAAGGAACAAGAGAACCTGTTTTTGGGGATGTGCAAATTTTTCTAAAACTATTGGTTAATGTTTTGCTTTTAAAAGTGCATGTACCGATACTATTAGCATTGCTTTGTCCGTTTGCTGCGAGATCATCAGTAGCTTTTTTATCGGCATCAGCCTGCGATACTGTAGAAGTGTACTTTCCAGCTATTACGATATAAGTTACCGCTGAACCTAGACCTCCAACTTCACAATTGTTTTTTGTAAAAGTACCACTTTTAGCTGTATTTTTAAAGGTACAGGTTCCATTATAATTAGCATTACCCTGACCAAATACAGTTAAGTTTACTTCGTATAGTGCTTTTGCATCAACCACAGCTTGAGAAACAGTTGAAATATACATTCCAGCGGGTATAACATAGTCAACAGTTGAGGGCACACCACCAGTGGCACAATTGGTTCTTACATAATTTCTACTTACGGATTTGTTAGTATAAGTTCCGCAAACTCCTCTGCTGTTGGCAGTTTCTTGACCTCTAATATCTAATTCAATCTTTGCTTTAGCATTAGCATCTTGCTGAGAAATTGTAGATCGCGCACTCCCTTCCTCAGCAATAAAATCGAAAGTTGGAGCTGATTGCCCAGAAGCACAATTTTGTTTGGTATATGTCCCAGTTATTCTATTGCTTCTGTATTCACATAAACCTTGACTATTAGCATACATTTGTCCTTCAGTTTCAAATTCTAATTGAACTAATTTATCAACTTCGGCTTGAGATACTGATGAGGAATATTTTCCTGATGGGACACAGTATCTATACGAATATGGAATTAATGATTTTAATCCCTGAAAAGAATTAGATGTTCCAGAAGGACAATTGTTTCTTTCTAATTTTCTACAAACTTCTAAATTTGTATAAACACAGCTACATTTACCATTAGCATAAACTTGACCTATCGTATTTATATGAGAAGAGACATACATATCAAGAACTTCCTCATCTTCTGACATACATATTCTTGCGGGTACCGTATAACTTACTTTTGTTCCTACTTTTCCAGTTGAGCAGTTGCTTTTTGTTATTTCAACCGTTGTTTCTGTATTATAATACGTACACGAGCCATTACTATTGGCATCATTCTGACCGTTTAAAGTTACATCAGCTTGAGCCTTTAAATCCGCATCGGCTTGCGAGATATAGGAAATATGCTTACCCGGCTCTACTATATAATCCCATACGTCTCCAATATTTCCATCGCCACAATTGTTTCTAGTGAAAGTACCACTTTTTTGCGTACTAAAATATGGATTCCCTTTTATAGTATAGGTTTGCCAAATACCCTCTGGGTCAAAACTTCGTTTCCACCTGAACGATTGGTAATCGCTAAAAAACTCAATAATGTAATAAGAACTGTTGGTTTTAATACAATTGCCAGTTGAAATAGTTCCTACTTTTGAATCATCAAAAGTAGTGGGCGTGGTAACTTCGCTGTTACTGGTCATGTAATAAGGCTCTGAACCAATTTTTTTATTACCAACAAATAAGGTGACTTCATGATAGTCAAAAAGAAAAATAACCTCGTATTCATCCCCAACATTGGGACACCAGTATTTGTTGAGTAACTGACTTTGAATATTGGTGGTTACCATAGATTGTGCCTGACTTTGCATTGTGGCAAAGAAAAACAAGGTTAGTATGAGTATTGATTTTTTAAAATTCATATTTTTTTGTTTATAATTTATAAAAAGTTTAAGATGTAATAAACACCTTAAACTAAATAGTTTTTTGATTAATATTTACTTAAATACTCTTTAGTATTGTAATGAGGATTAGTTTTAATATAATCGGGTATAGGGGTTTTCCAATAATTTAATCCTTTGGTTTTTAAATATGCCACTAACTTCATTTTTTCTTGATATTCTTTAGTATTCAACTCAAAAGGCATATCGCGAAGTTTATGTAATATTTCATACTCACCTGGATGAAATTTTGAATCAATAGGATATTTCAATGTTCTGAAATCTACTTTTTGTTCAAATATTAGATAATTTACAATTTCTATACGACTAGACACTAATGCCGAACTCAATGCCGACCTAAAAGGCCCTTCTAAATCTTTAACAATAAAATTTGGGTCTGCACCCGCTTCAATAAGTACCTTTACATTATCAAAATTACTATTTGCAGCTTCAATCAAAGGAGTCGTATAACCTTTTTCTGAATATAAATTGACATCCCCTCCTTTTTTTATCATATACTTTAAGGTTTCTATAGCCTCTGGCTTTCTAGAAATAAAAGGTCCATTAATATGAATGATAATAGCACTACCTTCTTTATCAATTAGATTAGGATTTAAACCTTTATCTAAGAGAAGTTGTATCGCTTTAAAATTACCCGTAGATAAAGCAAAATGTCCAATAGTCATTCCATATTTTCCTTCCTGATAGTTTATGTATTCTTTAGGCAACTCATTTATAAGTCTTGCTATTTTATCTTGACTCCTAAAATAAACAATGAGTCCTGACATCTCTTCTGCTAAATCATACAGCGGTGTACCATAAAACAAGGCTGCGTCATCTCCCAGTAAATCGCCACCCCAAACTTCGTTTTCACGCACTTCGGAGTATTTCAATTCTGGTACTTCTTTAACCCACTCGTCTTTTTTAACTTTTGACCAATATGTGTAGCCAAAATAAATTAATACTATCAATATTACTACTAAACCAATATTTTTATTTTTCATTTGGTATATTTTAATTACAACCTAAATTAGTTTTAACTGCTCCCATTAAGTGTAAGTTTGTAGCTACAATTAATCCGAGAGTTGTTCCTCCAATTCCAGTACCAATCCCTAAAATAAAAGAACAACCATACCCTGCAAAAGGCACCACTGCCGAGCCAATATATTTAGTTGTGCCTCTTACAGGATCTCCAAAAGCAAAATTAGCTATATCCACTGGTTCCCCTCGAACCACATAGGCAGTTACCTTATTTGAGTAATTAATGTTCAAATTCAAATCTGCGATTGTATGATTTTGTAATCCTGCGGGGTTGAATATGGTAGCTTTTAAGCCAGTCGCCAGTGCATTAGCATTTGCCATCCCTCCTCCTAAAGAATGCCCTGTGAAAGACAATGTATAATGATTTGCATCAGCCCATATTTTTAATTTACGTGCATTTGCTACTGATAAAGCATACTGTTCACTTTGATTTCCTGTTGCTTGTTGCCCATTATTTAACCAATCTTTAAAGCTAAGTGGATCTGTACCCTGTGTGGAATATACATATTCTATTTTGCCATTACCATGATCTACCCTATATAAAGCAGAATTAAAACCATTGCTGTTTGTTAAATCTACATCTTTTAATAAAGGATCCTGTAGCATTGATTGTTGAGATATGGAGGTTGTCC
The DNA here is from genome assembly GCA_031383535.1 of Flavobacterium sp. GTDB lineage: Bacteria > Bacteroidota > Bacteroidia > Flavobacteriales > Flavobacteriaceae > Flavobacterium. The sequence goes on along the minus strand of JANMZS010000117.1, from coordinate 5,426 downwards.
CTTTGGGTAATGGTGGAGCACCAGCTTGAATAACACCGTTCTTAGTTTTATAACTGTGGTCGGCTAATTTAGCTTTCGCACAGGGGTCAAGTAGTTTTTCGGGTATTTTTTCACATTCACATGCTATTACTTTATAGCCATCTTTACAACTAGTAGGACATGGAGTGGGTACTACATAATTTGTTTCATCGCCTACATAATCTGAAGGATAATAATAATCAAAAACTTCGCCGGCACCTTCATTACCCATAAGTGCATTATAGGCACCATATGATATTCCTCCAGTTGGTCGAGGTGGTCGCACTATAACAACTTCTTCTAACGTTACTCCTTTTATGTCTCCTTCTCTAAAATTGTTATTCCCTCCATACTCATCCCACTGCGCCTGTACCCCCAAACTAAAGAACGTAAACAAAAATAACAAAAACCCCTTAGTAATTTTCTTTTTTATAGTATTTCTCATCTGTCTTATTGTTTAATTACGATTCGGGTGTGAACTAATTCGTTTTCTTGTACTCGTACCACATAATAGCCGTTGGGCAAGTTGGCTGTGTTTACGGAGTACGATTGCATCCCTGCTTCGAGCTGCGTGGTGGCTACTTGTAGGGTTTGCGCGGTGGCTACACTAGTGAGGCTTACTTGCACTTGGGCAGGGTTGGCTAACTCAAACGCCACATACAACTGCTCTTGGAACGGTGTTGGATATACCTTGATAAAATCGGCTTTTTGTGCTGCTAAGGCGAGCATGATTTCATCTTCTTGGGTAGTGATAGCCGTATCTGTTTTTGGTCGTAAAACCAGTGATATCGGTGTGCCCGGTTCTTTAAAAATGCCTATAAAACTATCGACATCCGCCAGTAAATACGATACATTGTTGTAAGTTTTTTGACTTAAGTCCATGCCTAAAATGCTGTAATCTAGTTTAGGACTCTCAAAACTATGGCTGTACAACTGGTCTAAATCAAAATGAAACCCTTGCATAAACAGGTTGTTGTTCTCAAACAACACGACATCTTCAAAGGTGTTACCCTCAAAAACAATCTTGGTTTGTAAGTCGCCGAGTTCGTTTTTGGTAAACGTAACATCAATAGGCAACACCCGCAACGGGATTTTGCCTGACCAATCATAATCAATAAATCGTCCTGTCCACTCGCCTAAAATCGTTTTGCTATCTAGGGTTACATTTTCGACACCTTCTAAATTAATGACCTCACGGCTAGTCGCAATCACTTCAGGAGCGATTTTTTTGTCGCCCTCGTTGGCTTCTTCAATGGCTTTTTCGGCTTGGTTTAAGACAAAATCTCTTTTGTCAATTTTAAGATTTTCTAGAAAGGCTTTGCTGTTCCCCGTTCCGTTAGAAAAGAAATATTCCAAGGCTTTTTGGGTGTTTTGTGGCACACCATAGCCCAAATAATGACAAACGCCCAGCCAGTGTTTTGCCATATCAATATTGCTTTTTTCAAACCAAGAAACCGCCAAAGCATAATCTTGTGGCACTCCAAACCCTTTGAGATACATATAGCCTAGTGAATACGCAGCTCGTACGTTTTTGCTATTGGCGGCTTTTTTGTACCAGAATACGGCTTTGTCCATATCGAGGGCGCAGCCTCTTCCTTCTCGGTACAAATTGCCTAAGTTGTTTTGCGCAATGATACTTTTCTTAACGGCAGCCTGTTCGATGTAGGAAAATCCTTTGGCTTCGTCTTTTTCTACCACTAGCCCTTCTACATAAAAAAGTCCGAGGTAGTTTAAGGCTAAGGGTACACCCGCTTCTGCACAAGGCAAGATGTCTTGGTATATTTTGTTGTAATCTTTAAAGAGCCAGTCTTTTTCCATAATTTTCTTGATGGTGTCGAGTTTGGCTTTGCAATCCGTTTGCGCGGAAGCTCCTATAGCGACTAGCAGGAGCAGTAAGTACATTTTTTTCATATTTATTAATTAATGGTTAAAGTTTATCCCCACCCCTCCCGAAGCTTCGGGACTCCCCGAACCTGTCTGCCGACAGGCAGAGGGGAGGGAGTTGAGTCAGGAAGTTAATACTGGTTTGTTACTAATTGTTGTTGTTGTTTATTTTCTATTATTGTCAAATGCATAATTTTAATTTTATTTTATCCAATTTTCCAGTTTCGGCTCCCTCCACTTGGGGGAGGGCTGGGGTGGGGCTTTTTAATTCCACTGAAAGTTATTCGCACTCGATTTATTCATTTTATCCATTTTGATATTCAACTCCTTGCAGGTTTCGGCAAACTTTTTTTCAAAACCGAATGTCATAGCCCCTTGTTTGGCTTTTTGCAGGGTTTTGTCAAAATTGTAATATGCGGTTGTCATGGATAGATTCAAATGGTACCCATAAATTAACTTCTGTAATTTTTCCTTTTGCTCTTGGGTCAAACTGGGATTGCTTTCGAGTAATTGCTCAAACTCTTCTTTTGTTTTTTCTTCGGCTTCTTCCCTGAAATTGACTGCTGTAAAATGACCGTATTGCTCGTAGGTAATTAAGTCTTTGATTTTTTTGGCATAATACTTTTGAGCTTGATCAATTTTGTAGGTATAAAAAACACCAGGGTCTTGAATGCTGTAGGGCGCATTGTATCGCTTTCTTTTAGCATCATAATCCGCTATGACTTTGTTTCTCTCGTCTATGATTTTCACTAATTCGTTAGTTTTTTCGTCAGTGAGTGCTGCTCGTTTGGCGTTTTTATAAAAAATAGTTTTTAACGAATCGGTAATTCGAGGTAAATTGGGTTCTTGAATTTTCTGAGCTTGTACTGCTGTGGTGAGTAGGAAAAGGAATCCCCACCCCAGCCCTGCGAACCTGTCTGCCGACAGGCAGAGGGAAGGGAACTGATACAGGAAGTTGATACTGGATACTTTTTTGGAAATTGGAGATTTGATTTTTCCCCACCCTAGCCCTCCCCAAAGGGGAGGGAACCGAGTCAGGAAATTGATACTGGATACTTTTTTGGAAGTTGGAATTTTGATTTTCATAATTTGGGTTTTAGGTTTTAGTTCCTCGAAGCTTTGCTTCGATATGTTTTTTTGCCACGGATTGCACAGATTTTTTTGATTTTTTTGAACCTTTAATTTTATTTACTTCAATTTACCAGTTTCCACTCCCTCCCCTTCGGGGAGGGCTGGGGTGGGGCTTTAATACCACTCTATTTCTCTCGTTTCGGTATTGATTCTAAAAATGCGTTCATAGCCATTACTCTTTTTACAGAGGATTAGAAACAAGCCATTGTCTGGTATTTTAGAAAAATGAATCGCACTGTTTTTTGAAACTGATTCTTCTACTTTTTTCCAACCATCGTCCCAAACTAGCAGGCTAAAAGTTTCGTTTTCAAAAACTTCAAAGGAGTTGAAATCTATGGTTGGTCCTTTTATTTTGATATCTCTGGTTATGTCATAAGAAAATGTTCGACCATAATTGGGTTTTAATTCTCGTTGCACCTTGCCTGAATCTAATAAAATAGGATAGGTTGCATATTTCATTGTTTTGGTATCTGTATTATAAAAACTAGGCAAATACACAATGTTGCCCCCTAGGTTTTTGAACTCAAAACTATTTTCTGTTTTCTTAGCCCAGTCGATAGTTCGCCAACTACCTAGATTAAAAACATTGATATACCCAATTTTTGCTGGATTCGTTGTTACAGTCGAAAAGTTTATTTTGCCAGTCGTGACATATTCATCGGTAACATCAAGAATGTTTTTTTCTTTCAAAAAACCATCAGGTATAGTAGTGACAACCTCTATATTGGCTAATGAATTTTGTTGTATGGAATAGGTTTTTCGATACACTTTCGCCAATCGCTTTTGGGTTGGGTGGTAATTATAGGGTAAGCCTTCTGGAGTATCGGAGCTAATTCCGTTAAACGGAATCGGTTTACCCGTTTCGGTAATGATGGTATTCCAAAAATGCTTGTTGGACGAAGCCCCATAAAAAGGCGTAAAATCAAAAGTGGTTGCCAAACCCACAGACCGACAAGCCAGTACTGCCAAATTAGCTAGGTCATTACAAGAACCTTCGCGTCTGAAAATCAACTGTTTTGGACTTAAAAACGGAATAGGGTCGGGACGACTTTCTAAAAATCGGAAATTTTTTAAAGACGAAAGTAATGATGTGGCTACTTCGACTGGAAGATGGTTGTTTGGCACAGTATCACTACTACTAGAAACTAAAAATTGATAGTCAGAACGCCAATCTTCCAATGGTTCTATAAAACTGCGATACGGCAAAATATACTCACAAAAAGTAGCAAAGTCATAGGTTTTAGACCAAGGGTTGTTGCGCCAAGACTCAAAAGCCAAATCGATATTTTTGATTAACAATTCTGGCGTTACAGCATCGATATCCATCAACCTATAGGTTTGAGGTTTGAGTTTGATGCTGTCTTTTAGTTTTTTAAAAGCGGTTACTGCTTCTTCGGGATTAGCATAATCAAGCTCGTTAAAAAGAACTTTTTTACCAGTTTCATCTACCCATCTGTAATTTTGAGATTGATGTATTTCGATATTATCGATTAAGAAAGCAACTGCTTTTTGCTTTTGGGAATCATTTTGATACTGTGCGGTTAGTAGATTTTTTAATCTTACTTTTTTAAGTTCAGTGCTGTCTTTAGTTTGTGCCAACAAACTAAATGTTGAAACTAGTACAAACAATAGGTATTTTTTAATCATAATTACTTTCTTACAATTTTTCTCAAAATTGATAAAAAAAAAAATGATTAAATGTTAAAATAAAGTTAAAATTTACAATAATTTTTATAAATAATTTCTTAAAACTAAAATTTGCAATTCAAATTAGCAATCGGACCTATATTATGAAGAATACTGTTTTTTCTATTTCTTACGCTTTACTGCTTATCGTTTCCATTATTAAATGTCCTGTTGAAACACTGCCGTTTCTAGAAGGAAAATTCTTTTTTTGGCTCGGTATTTTGTGTTTCATTGCCATTGGGGTTGCTTTAAAAAACAATAGTAAAACGCTGAAAATAAAGGGTTACGATGCTGTTTTAATGTTAGTTGTTGTTCTTGGAGGAGGTCATTTTATATTCTTTTCAAAAGCTACTATTTACAATTCCGAAATTTGGAATTATTTGGGCTATTTGTTGTTTTATTTTTTGGGAAGAAATTGTATTTCAACCGCTGATTTAACTAAAAAAACAGTTCAGCTATTGCTTTATTTTTGTTCTAGCACCGCCGTGTTGAATGTATTTTTGATGTAGTTACAATCCAAACGTTGGATTAGCTCTCCCAATGAATTTTTCTTGACTACCGGACTGTTTTTTTCGCCCAATCATTTAGGGATTTATTTGAGCGTAGGTTTGCTGTGTACTTTCTTTTTATGGCAAGAAACAACTCATTTATGGAGCAAAATAGGTCTAGGATTAGGCGGACTTTTGATTTTTTCAGGGCTTTGTATT
>JANMZS010000078.1:0-2964 GCA_031383535.1 Flavobacterium sp. | reverse complement strand
TTATTTTCTTCGTATTCAGAGAAACCGCCCTCAAAATAATACACTTCTGAGTCGCCCTCGAAAGCTAAAATATGGGTGCAAATTCTATCTAAGAACCATCTATCATGCGAAATTACTACCGCACAGCCTGCAAAATTCTCTAAACCTTCTTCGAGCGCACGCAGTGTATTTACATCCAAATCATTCGTTGGCTCATCGAGTAATAATACATTTCCTTCCTCTTTCAAAGTCATGGCGAGGTGCAAACGGTTTCGCTCCCCTCCTGAAAGCATCGAAACTTTCTTGTTTTGTTCTCCTCCTCCAAAATTAAATCTCGATAAATAGGCTCTTGAATTCACTTGTTTGCCGCCCATCATAATTAATTCTTGACCGTCGGCAAAATTTTCCCAAATGGATTTGTCAGGATTGATATTGGAATGGGCTTGATCTACGTATGCTATTTTTACGGTGTCACCAACAGTAAATTCGCCACTATCTGTTTTTTGTTCACCCATAATCATTTTGAAAATAGTAGATTTACCAGCACCGTTTGGACCAATAATTCCAACAATTCCAGCTTGTGGTAAAGTGAAATTTAAGTTATCATATAATAATTTTTCGCCAAAAGCTTTGGCTACATTTTTAGCTTCGATAACATTCGTACCTAATCTTGGACCATTAGGAATATAGATTTCCAAGTTTTCATCCAATTGTTTTTGGTCTTCATTCAAGAGTTTATCATAGTTCTGCAAACGTGCTTTTTGTTTGGTTTGACGGCCTTTGGCGCCTTGAAGAACCCAATCCAACTCGCGTTCCAAAGTTTTTCTGCGTTTAGAAGCTACTTTCTCTTCTTGAGCCATTCGAGTTGATTTTTGATCTAACCAAGAAGAATAATTTCCTTTCCAAGGAATACCTTCCACTCTATCCAATTCTAAAATCCAACCGGCTACATTATCTAAGAAATAACGGTCGTGCGTAACCGCAATTACGGTTCCTGAATATTGTGCTAAATGTTGTTCTAACCAAAGTACACTTTCGGCATCCAAGTGATTTGTAGGCTCATCGAGTAACAAAACATCGGGTTGTTGTAGTAACAAACGACATAAAGCTACTCTACGGCGTTCTCCTCCCGATAAATTCTTTATTGGAGTATCTCCTTCTGGTGTGCGTAAAGCATCCATGGCAATCTCTAGTTTGGTGTCGATTTCCCATGCACCAAGCGCATCTATTTTGTCTTGTAAAGCAGCTTGACGATCCATCAATTTATCCATCTTATCAGCATCTTCATAATTTTCAGGAAGTCCGAATAAGTCATTGATATTATTGTATTCTTCCAAAACAGCCATGGTCTCGGCAACCCCTTCTCGAACAATTTCGATAACCGTTTTTGAATCGTCTAAAATGGGTTCTTGCTCTAAATACCCCACCGTATATCCCGGTTGAAACACCACATCGCCTTGATAGTTTTTATCAACTCCAGCAATAATTTTTAAAAGTGAAGATTTACCAGAACCATTTAGACCTAAAATACCAATTTTAGCTCCATAAAAGAAACTTAAATAAATATTTTTCAGCACTGGTTTATCTGCTCCTTGATAGGTTTTGCTCAATTTTTGCATTGAGAAAATTACTTTTTTATCGTCTGACATTTTTTATATGAAATTTGAATTATTAATTAAATTATTAGAAACTATTCTTATACTCTTCCCTTTAATGAACTGAATACCCAAGCATTTGCCAAAAAACCTACGCCAACCGAAGCAAAACCCCAACCCGCTACATCATCATATTTAAAAGCTCCTAAGCAAATTAGTAATAGTCCCATCACAACCATTATTAAAGTCGCCCATCCTAAGATTGTATTTTTGTTCATTCCCATAATTATGTTTTATTTTAATAATTACAAATATCGATAAAAAAAATAAATTTTAATTTGTACCGATTGTAAATTTTGGTAAATAATAGATTTTAATTAGGATTAAAAAGCAACATTCCATCTTGGTAATTTTCCGTTTTCGTCTAAAAAATTTTGTAGTATTTGACCTTCTAAAAATGTTGGGATAATTTTATTATTATCGTTAAAGGTTTCATACCAAGCTACTTCCAAAACATCTATTTTTTCTACCTTCATTTGAACTGGCCAAGAATATTTACGCCCTGTTTTTGCAAATTGATGTCCGTTTACAATTTTATCAAACAAACCACCATTTTTACTTTTTAGCGTTCCATCGTTTTGGATGGTTCCAGTTGAACCAACCATTACCAACTCTTTGATTTCTTCTTTAACTTCATAAACCAAAAATATTCCACTTCCCGTTTCTGAAGCATTGCAAACCTCTTCGAGGCTATCATTGACTGTAAATTGAAACTGATTTTTAACTTTTATTTTTTTTAATTCTTTATACATTTTATGTAATTTTCCACAAAGACCCAAAGGCGCAAAGTGATTATTTTTCTTTATTTTTCTTTATTTTTCTTTATTTTTCTTTATTCAATTTATGAAAAAAACTCCATCTCGTTTATTCAACTAGACGGAGTTTTTTTGGGATTTATTATTTGTCGCTTTTGGAATTTATCCCAAAACTTCTTTTACTTTTTTCCCAATTTCTGCTGGAGAGTCAACAACATGAATACCACATTCTCTCATAATAAGTTTTTTTGCTTCAGCTGTATCGTCAGCACCACCTACAATTGCACCAGCATGCCCCATTGTACGTCCTTTTGGAGCTGTTTCACCAGCAATAAAACCAACAACAGGCTTGCGATTTCCATCTGCTTTAATCCATTGTGCAGCATCCGCTTCTAATTGTCCCCCAATTTCACCAATCATAACAATACACTCGGTTTCTGGATCATTCATCAATAATTCAACTGCTTGTTTTGTTGTTGTACCAATAATAGGATCTCCACCAATTCCGATAGCTGTTGTAATTCCTAATCCTTGTTTAACTACTTGGTCAGCAGCTTCGTAAGTTAATGTTCCAG
>JANMZS010000238.1:0-17012 GCA_031383535.1 Flavobacterium sp. | reverse complement strand
AAGTTTTGATAATTTTATAACTAATTTATTATCAGGACTAATAGCCTATTCTTTCTTTCCGAAAAAACCTTCTATAAATGTAGATTTTGAAAACAACAGACTTGTTGCCTAATTATTACTTACATCGAACTCACGTTAAATAATTCTAATTCTAAGATTAATGGTACTGCACTTCCTTTGGATTATCAGTCGAGTTTAGGAACATTCGATTTGTTTTTAGGGACTAATTTGAATTATAAGCAGTGGGATTTTAATGCTGTTTTGCAAATCCCGGTGATTAATAACAATGCCAATTCTTATTTTAAAGAGCCATTAGGAAGTAACGATTTCTCATCAACAAATTTGTTTGAACGAAAATCAGACGCATTATTCAGAACAACTTATACTATAAAAAAAACTGATTCAAAATTTATTTTCAAACCCAATGTACTATTCATTTACCATTTGGGTGAAGATACTTATGAAACTATTTTGGGTCAAAGAGAGAATATAAAAGGTTCAGATGGCTTAACTATTAACGCCAATTTAATTTCTACATATAACTTTAATAAACAAAACAGTATCGAACTTTCTTTGGCAACTCCGTTTTTGATTAGAGAGAAACGCCCAGATGGTTTGACAAGAGGTTTTGTTTTAGGACTTCTTTATAAAATAACATTTTAACGTTCATTGACTACATTCAAATTAGTTTATTAAATAATTTTGTCTCACGGAAAATGTCATCAACATACACTTTTCTCGAATCATTAAATCTAGTATCTATAAGGAGAACTATTTTCATACTATATCGGCATTATACATTTATACCACTTTTAGACTATTTAATAAACGTGAATGAATTAAAAAAGGGGTAGTGTTAAAATTATTCATAAACTCTTACATAATCAATTTCGAAAGTAGAAGAAACAAAATTGGGATCAATAGCACCTCCAAAACCACCTCCTATGGCACAGTTCATAATGATAAAAAACTTTTGATTAAAGGGTAAACTAGATGTATTTGTAAAATTTTTAAACAATTGATTATCAATATAAAACTTAATAGAATCTGCTCTCCAGTCTAAAGTATAGATATGAAACTCAGTAGAAGCATTAGAAATTATTGTATTTGAAGAATCTCCACTCCCACCCGAATGACCCGTATAATGTAGTGTGCCAAATATTTTGTTAAGACTGTTTCCTAAATGTTCCATGATATCAATTTCGCCACAAGCAGGCCAACCCGCAGTTCCTATATTATCTCCTAACATCCAAAGTGCAGGCCAGGTGCCACCACCAGAAGGCAGTTTAGCTCGTATTTCTACTTTTCCATATTTAAATGAGTATTTGCCCTTAGATAAAAGTCTAGCAGAGGTATAATTACTCCCTAGATAACTTTCTTTTTTGATAATAATTTTCAAAACACCATTTTCAACAAAAACATTATCCGATCGATTGGTATAATATTGGGATTCATTATTGCCCCATCCACCAGCTCCTAAATCATATCCCCATTTTGAAGAATTAGGTGCTCCATTAGCATCAAATTCATCAGACCATATTATAATTGTTGTAACATATACAGTTATCGTAACAGTCGTTTTAATAGAATTTGAACCATTATAAGCAGTTACATTGACTAGATAGTTATACGTTCCTCTAGTCTTGTAGGTAAAAGTATTAATTCCGCTTGTGGCATTTTGTAAAGTTCCATCACCAAATGAAATTTTATACGAAGTTGCATTAGTTGCATTAATATTGAATTTAACCACACCACTCCCATCACCATAAGGATTTTCTGTTTTTTGACCAACAATTTCTGTGGTTACTACAAGGTTTGAAGGCATTGTCCCTGAATCGCTGCTAGAATCTCCATCGGAGGAACTACAGGATATTAATAAAACCAACGCTAACAAAATGGCAAGAAGATTTTTGTTTAAAAGAGATGAATTTTGCATGAAATGGCATTTTTTAATATTTATAAATACAATTAAGGAGCTAAATAATTTAGCTCCTTAATCTTTAAATTAGATTATAGCGTTTATTATTCAGGCACTAAAACAAACCACCATTCAAATTCATTATTACCATCAACTGAACTTAAAATTATTTCATTAGCCTCTCTTTTAAAAATTCTATATTGATGATTTCCACCTATATAATAACCAATAAAACCGAGTCCCGAAATGCTTATGGTTTCAACATCATTAGGAGCTATTAGAATATATTGTCCAGAATAAGTAGCATATGGATAATGTAAAATATCATTCTCATCAGCAGTACCTCCTACCCCATTTAATTGTTCAATTAATACTTTACGTCCAAAAACAAAGCCGTCAGCTCCTGTATTGTGTATAAAAGTTCCGTCAGATTTAAAAGTAAAACGATCATCATACATACCTGTGTTCTCTTTGGAATTTGCTGGAGCTCCATAATATTCGTTAATTACTGAACCACCAACAGGTCCTAAACCAAAATGACCATTCGACTCAGCTTTGATTCGCCATGTCTTAGAACTATTGCCGTTTAACATAGTAACTAACTCCGCTGGAGGTGTATAGGAATACAAAACCTCTACTTCAAACGTAGTGCTAGAGCTTGAACCCCCAGTGCCATTGGCTACAGCAGTAATAGTATACTTATGAACACCCGTAGTCGAAAAAAGAAAGGGATAAATACCTGATGCAGCAAGTATTTCTTGATTATTGTAAATAAATTTATACGTTATGGCGTTATCTGCAGTAGCCTTAATATTCACTATTCCACTCCCATCACCGTAGGGGTGCATGGCATCTTTACCTACAATTTCTGGAGTTATAGTCAAATTAGTTGGAGCAACAATATCTCCAAATTCATAGTTGTCTTTTGAGCAGCTACTAAATAGCAATACAAGTAAAAGAAAACTCATAAAACATTTTATATTTTTCATCTTTTATATTTTAAAATTAAATTCTTATCAATTTATAAGACCAAAAAACACCACTTCCTGCTTCAATGACTACATTCATAGTATTGTTATTATCTGAAAGGGTTACATTATAAGTAATTGAGGCTGGAACCGCTACGTTAGGTAATTCTCCAGCATTATTGGCTTTAGGAAGACCTAAATAAGCACCGGCTCCAATAATTTTAATAGTTCCTGCACCCGCATCATAAATATAGGTTGCACCTGCTGCTCCATTATGTGGTGCTACTGGTACTCCACATGCATCCGCAGTTACTCCTTGCCATTTTTCTAGCCAAGTATCAGCACCTAAAATATTGATAAAAGATCCATTGGAAGAAAAAACATAAGTGTCATTAAAATAACACGCTCTCTCAGTGATAGCGGCTGTACCTATTGAGTACCAATCACCACTTCCTGAGGTTGGCCCTACTTTTAAAGAACCCGCTTCGGGAGCGATTATCCAAGTTCCTACTAGCCCTGATGAGGGAGCGGCGGCTTTATAAAAATAGATATTATCAACAAAAACAGTTCCTGTTGCCCAAGGGGTGCCAACAAATTTCAATTGAAATATATCAGCAACGGTGAAACCATTCTGGCTTGTGAATGCTGAAATTGGAATATCGATACTCGTCCATTGATTTGCCACAAGGTCTTTTACAACAGGTCTTTCTCCGTTAGACTTACTAATTAAAGAAGTTTCGATTTTTTGTAAATCGGCTGTCCAAACATCCATGTGTAGGTATTCCATGTTGGTTACATCGACAGTTACATTATCAGCCAAGGCAATTCCTTGATAACTCAACTTGATATAATTTAACATTTTATCTCCATTGAGATCAAACTCACCCCAACTACTGCCTTGCCCTGCTTGTCCCCAATCAGGGAAATAGTTTGTACCAGCCACATTGGTGTATTTTGAACCATAAATAGAAATCACATTAGCCTCTTGTCTGGTTGGTGGTGTTGGAGCCGAAACTGTTGGCTGAAGAATAGCTGTTACATTGAAACTTTGTGTGTATTCTGTTGTCTTAATGGCACCACTTTTCGCTACTATTCGAATGGTATAAGTACCTGCAACAGCATAGGTATAAGAGGCTGTTCCTCCAATATTAGCCGATACTGGCGTTGTGTTACCCGCTTCACCAAAATAAACGTCAAACATGGTAGCAAAATCAGCCGTTGCAGTAACGTTTACTTTTTTTGAAACTATCAAATCATTAGTAATTGTAACCATCAAATTTTCGGGTGCTTTTAAGGAAACTACTAAACTTTGAGTTACTTCGGTTTTTAATCCCGTAACACCTGTAGCGATTATTTTAACGGTATAAGTCCCTTCTCTATAAATGTGAGAAGTGCTTTTTCCTTGCGCTAAAGTTACAGGGGTAGTGGTACTATCGCCATAGTAAACTTCATACGAAACAACCCCTTCCCCATTAGGCGTAATGGTAACTTTTCCTGAATTGTCTTGGGTTATCTCATAATAAGCCTCCACATTTGCGGGAGCTACATTAGCCGAATTTATAAACGAAGTATCGTCATCGATACCATCTACCGTACAACCTATAGCAATGGCCAATAAGAATACGAAACCAAAAATTAATTTTATATTTTTCATAACTATATTTTTTTAATAAATAGGGTTTTGCGCCCAATTGTTTTGTGAAAATTGAATTTCTTCAAGAGGAATAGGGAATAATTCATTTTTTCCAGCAACAAAACCATCAATCTCCTGAGCCGCTTTACCAGTTCTTACCAAATCAAAGAAACGATGCCCTTCTCCTACCAATTCTATTTTTCTTTCCGTTAAAATAAAATCGTATAATGCTGTTCCTGTTGCAGTAATTCTATGATTTACATCGCCAAATGCCCTGTCTCTAACCAAGTTTAAATATTGTTTAGCCTTGGTGTCATTCCCATTTTTATTATTGGCCTCAGCAGCCATTAACAATACATCGGCATAACGAATGGCTCTATAATTGTTTGGACTGGTTAGTTTAACATCTCCAGCTGCTTCTGGTTTTCTAGTTCTTGGAATGTATTTTTTATTGAAAAAACCAGTGTCTTCATGTTGTTTGGTATAACTAGATCCCGGATGAGCAGGAATCCAAGTTGCCATATCTAGAATAGTTGCTTCTTTTCTGGTATCCCCAGCCTCAAAAGCACTTACTATCTTGGGAGTTGGAAGATTAAAATTGTTTCCATCGGCATAAGTAGGACCAACATAACCAAAAGGCCCAGCGAATCCAACTGCCACATTTCCTTCAAGATATTGTAATTGTCCGTAACTACCGCCTTCTACTTCGGTATATTGCACTTCAAAAACCGATTCAGGACCATTTTCTCCTTCGTCTTCAAAAATACTTCCAAAAGGGGTAAGCCCTTGACTAATTTGTGTCGCAGTCAAATCGGAAGTTTGAACTAAACGATAATTTCCTGTACTAATAAGTGTCTCAAATGTACTAGCAGCCTGAGCATATTTACCTTGATACAAATAGGCTTTTCCTAATAAAGCTAAGGCAGCTCCACTAGTAGCTCTACCTTTTTGCGCAGCAGCAACACTCAAATTTTCGGAAGCATAAATTAAATCAGCCTCGATAGATGCATATACTTCACTTACTGAAGAACGTGGTACTGTTTTTTCATCTCCTGGAGCAAATCGTTTGTCTCCATTCATTGGGATACCACCAAACCATTTAACTAATTCAAAATGATAATACGCTCTGAGAAAACGGGCTTGAGCTATAATTTGATTCTTACCCTCAAAATCAGTTTTGTCTTTGAATTCTAAGATGTAATTGGCTCTTTGAACCCCCGCAAACATCCAATCCCACAATTGTTTAATTTGAGCATTTACTGGTGTATGAATCATGTCATCAACCGACTGATATCCGGGTACGTCATTTGGTCCATTTCCTCCCGCAAAAGTATTGTCTGAGGCAATTTCGCCCATCAAAACATTGATAAAAGTAGATTGCAATAAATCATAAGCCCCAATTAAGGCTTTCTCATATTCTGTTTTATTATTAAAATAAGTTTCCGAATCTTGTGAATACTGAATTGGACGATCTATAAAATCATCACTACAAGAGATAGCTACTGTCGAGAAGACAGCTATACTTGTTATCGCTATATATATATACTTTTTCATTTTTCTACTATTAAAAATTAATGTTTAAACCAAACAAATAGGTTCTAGGAATAGGATAAAAACCATCGTCAATTCCTCCTCCAATAGGAGCACCATTAGAAGCTCCTGGATCATAGCCTTTGTATTTTGTAAAAGTGTAGAGGTTGTTTACCCCTGTGTACAATCTTAATTTAGATATTCCAGATTTTTGAATAAAATCAGAATTTATAGTGTAGCCAATTTGCGCAGTTTGAATTCTGAAATAAGAGGCATCTTCTACAAAATAATCTGAAAATAATCTATTTGTTGTACCCGCAGTTGTTACTCTAGGCACCGAATTACTGGTTCCTTCACCCGTCCATCTGTCTAAAACATAAGTCAAACGGTTAGCGTCATCAGAAATACTTTCATAATTACGCACCATATCGTTTCCAACAGAAGCAAAAGTGTACATCGCAAAATCAAGTCCTTTGTAGTTTAATTGAATATTAAATCCCATTGTAGCTTCTGGAATAGGATCCCCAATATCGGTTCTGTCTTTTTCTAAAGAAATTGTTCCGTCCCCATTTTGGTCAACATAACGAATATCCCCTGGCGAAGCGGCAACACCATTTTGAATTGGTTGTGCATCTACATCTGCTTGATTTTGATATAATCCATTTGTTTTCAACCCGTAGAAATAACCCATGGAATGACCAACTTCCATTCTTGAAGTATATTCTCGACTTACACCAAAAGCTCCACCCGGAAGAAATTTAGTGCCGTTCATTACCGTCACATTATTTTTAAGAAAAGTAATGTTATATCCTAAACTCATATTAAAATTATCCGAGAATTTATTTTTGTAGTTAACCGCAAATTCGAAACCTGCATTTCTTACTGTTCCTGCATTAATTGTTGGATTTGAAGCTCCTGGAGCTCCTCCACCCAAAATTCCTGAGACAGGAATTTGATTAATTAACAAATTTTCTCTCGTATCAATAAAATAATCCGTCACGATATTAATTTTATTATTAAACAAATTGATATCTAATCCTAAATCAAATTTCTTTCCTTCCTCCCACGTAGCTTTCTCATTAGGAATAACTCCAGTCGCAACTCCATTAACCAATCCTCCATCAAAAACATAAGTAGCTTCACCATTTAACTGTGATTTATAAATATTAGGGTTAATTTTATCATTACCTACTATACCATAACTTCCTCTTAGCTTCATAAAGTTTATGACACTTGAATCACCAAAAAAGCCTTCGTCAGACACTACCCAACCTGCGGTTAGGGAAGGAAAAGTAGCCACTCTAAATACCGGCCCAAATCTAGTAGAAGAATCACGACGATACATACCTGACAAAAGGTATTTCCCTTTATAATCATATTGCAATCTTGTAAAATAAGATAATCGTCTATCGTCATAAACATAAGAACCAGCTGGATTTATTCCTCCTGGCGGTTTTCCATCAGCTAATTTAATATCAGCAAACTCCCATGAATTATTAGGTACATCATAGCCTGTAGCAAATAACCCATTACCATATTCCTTATAGATAGTGTTCCCTACCATGGCAGTAATTTTGTGGTTTTGAGCTATGGTTTTGGTATAGGTACCAAAAAGATCAAAAGAATAACTATTGTCATTTATTGCGTTTTGAGAAACAGAACTTCTAGTAATATTAAATACCTTTCCGCTTCCATAATCTACAATTTTTGCGAAAGATTTTCCTTCACTATTTGCCGATTTAAAACCCAAATTACTGGAAACTACAAAATCTTTGAATACTTTGTAATCAAAACCGAAATTACCACTGATTTGTTTAAAATTATAACTGTTATAGGTATTGTCAATTTGTGCCAAAGGATTGATCATTTCATTTCCTAAATTTCCTCCCGGAAATAAAGTATAGTCTCCATTAGCATCATACGGTGTAAGAACAGTTGGAGCATTCACAGCGTTCAAAAGCACCGATGCATTTCCATTCTCTAGTAATGTTCTTCTATTAAAATACGTATAGATAACATTTGATTTTAATTTAAATTTTTCCGTAACATCAGCACCCAAAGACACTCTAGCTGTATTTCTTAAAAATTCAGACTTAGGACCTCCTATAATTCCTTCTTGGTCGAGATGAGATCCACTTACTGCATAAGTAATCTTATCAGAACCTCCAGAAAAGGTCAAATCATGACTAATAATGGGTACATTTTTACCAAAAACTTCTTTTTGCCAATCGGTTCCTTTTCCTAGACTTGAGTTTAAGGTAGGATAAGGCAGGGGTTTGCCTCCATTAGCATAACTTTCGTTTAATAATGCGGCATATTGGGTAGCATTTAAAGTAGATAAGGTCTTGGCAGTTTCTTGGAAACCAGTATAAGTATTAAAAGAAATTTTACCTTTCGCATTCTTTTTACCGGTTTTGGTGGTTACTAAAATAACCCCATTGGCAGCAGCCGAACCATAAATTGCGGCTTGGGCATCTTTTAAAACCGTAATGGTCTCTACATCATTCGGATTTAGTAATCCCAATTCTCCAATATAGCCATCTATAATAACAAGAGGAGAAGCATCTCCATTAGTAGCAATACCCCTGATACGAATGTCTAATCCAGCACCCGGAGATCCTGATGTTGTTGTAACATTTACTCCAGAAACCGTTCCTTGTAAGGCTTGCTCAATTTTTACAGGTTTTAAAATGTCTAAAGTCTTACTGTCCACAACTGAAACCGCTCCTGTAACTTCTCGTTTTTTCTGAGAACCATACCCAATGACCACCACCTCTTTTAAATCTTGTAGCTCTGGCTTGAGCTGAACATCAACTCGTTTTCTGCCGTTTACTGGTTCCTCTATTTTGGTGTACCCAATATAGGTGAAAATTAATATTGCATCTGAACTCGCTGCAATTTGAAAGTTCCCATCGAGATCGGATGCTGTTGATTTTAGAGTTCCTTTAATTTGGATGTTTGCTCCAGGAATGGGTAGGCCATTTTCGTCGATTATTTTCCCTTTTATGGAAGCATCTTGTGCTTGTCCGCTAGTGGAGAAAAGAAGAGCGAAAAAACAAAAAATAAATAATTTTGTTAATTTCATTTTTCTAAGATTTTGGTTAATTAATATAATAGTTTTCACCAAATTTAATGAGAAAAATCGATGTAAACTAATAAACAATCCCTACAAATACACATCAAAAAAAATGCAATCAACTATTTTATAGGGTTTTACTAAAAAAATTATATTATAATTTGTAAATGTTTAATTAAATTAATTTTACTAATAAAAAATCAAAACTAAACCACTATGGACTTAAAGTCCATAGATTTGGTTTGGCAGACTGAATCTGCGAGGTTGTAATAGTACAAAAATCAACCGCAGATTCACGGATTTATTATAAACTTAAAAAAAATCTGCGAATCTGCGGTTAAAGTTTTTTAGAACCTGAAAGGGAAATTCACTAAAGTGCATAGTTTTAACTATACCTGTGACCAATAAAATCAGTAAAAAATTCATAGATTGGGGTAAAAACAAAAAAGCCGAAATTTTGGCTTTTTTTGTTTTTAATTCGATGCTATAAGTTCTCTACTTTTTTATAATTTTGGATTCGTGTACTCCTTGTGAGCTATTCACTTTCAAAATGTAAATCCCAGATTTATAAGCACTCATATCTATACTAAAAGACCCTTTTACGCTATTTTCAAAAAGGGTTCGTCCCAAAATATCAGTTACACTAATTTGATTTTGATCGTCATTTAACTGTAAATACAATTTGTTTTCGACAGGATTTGGATAATAAACTTGTGAAAAATCTGAAATAGTTTCAACTCCTAAAGAGCACGAATCTCCAACGGTATAAGAAAGATATTTCGTTACAGACAAACCACCTGAATAAGCAAATTTACAGGCATAACTAATGCTTGAACCAATAGTTTGTCCTGTAATAGTCCTAGTAAAAATAGTTCCAGAAACCCGTGTCATTCCTAATTCAGTGAACGGAGATTGTCTCCACAAAATACCATCTACACCCACTCTGTTAGTGTCTAAAAGTTCAAACGTGATTTTAACATCTGTACCAATCGTTTCGAAAGTATATTTATAACCCAAACTGAAAGAGCCGCCCTGCTGTGCTTGTGTGTCTGTACCTACACAATCTAGGATTACAGTAGTTTTGGCATTAAGCACAATTGGATTATTTAGTGCCATATTTCCTGAGGCATCCGAAGCTGTAACTGTAAACGAATAATCTGTATTGGGTAATAACCCTGAAATAACTAATGATTTTTGTACCCCTGAAGGACTAAAAGTTGAAGCTGTACCATTGGCTCCATACGTTACATTATAAGATACATTTCCAGAGTCATCGGTTGCATTCAACAATAATTCGACAGCAGAACCAGCTATTGTGCCTACCGAGGCTGTGAAATTAGTTGGTTTTTGTGTATCTGGAGTGGTATTTTGATACACCCTTACATAATCAATGACCATCGCTGTCTGTGTGAAATTTGAAGGAATTGTTCCTGCAACACCTCCCATAGCAATATTCAATAAAATATATTGCTCATTAGTAAATGGCCAAGTACTGGCGTTTTTAACTGACGGATTATAGGTGTAAAAAACCACATTGTCGACAAGAAATGAAATTTGATTGGGAGACCAATTCATGGAGTAGATATGATAATTATTGGCAATGTTGTCACCTACAACTACACCACCAATATTTATGGTAGCACCAGAAGAGGAAGGGGTGTGCAAGGCACTTTGAATATAGTTGTCGGGTTGAGAGCGGGTAATTCCGTGTTCCAGTATGTCAATTTCACCACAAGCGGGCCAATCAGTATTTCCATAAACCGCATCAAAGTATGCCCCATCTTCATTAACACTTTTACCTAACATCCATAGCGCAGGCCATGTCCCAGCGTCTTTTGGGATTTTGGCACGAATATCGACGCGCCCGTATTTGAAGGCAAATTTTGAATTTAATCGTGCCGAGGTATATTGTTTAGTAACTCCTTGGTCTGTAAAAGATTCTTTTTTGGCTACTATACTTAGCACCCCAGCATCAACAAACGAGTTTGCCAGTTGATTGGTGTAATGTTGTACTTCGCCATTAAACCAGTTTCCATTTCCACTAGGAGGTAATTGTGTTTGGTGAAACCAATTAGATGAATTAACAGCACCATTCGCAGAAAACTCATCGGACCAAACTAAATCCTTGTAAACCACATCAACTTGAGCCAAACAAAATTGGCTAATTAACAATAAAGAAAATACAACTTTAAATGAACTATTTTTTTTCATAACACCTGTTAATTATAAAACTACACGAAGCTAAAAATAGTTTTAAAGAAATAATTTAGAATCTAGAATTTTAGTTTTTCGTTTTTGTCCCAAAGCCCCCAATAGGCACCTACTTCGCCTTCTGGACCCACTTTCCAAGATTCGTCAAAGGAAGAAAAATAGAAAATTTCAACATTATTTTGTTTTGCCCAATTGACAGATTCGATAAAATATCTCATGGCATTTTCGTTAGTTGCAACTGCTCCTTTTAGAGAACCACCCTGACTTGGCCAACCTGTTTCGGTAATAATTATGCGTTTTCCTTGACCTGCATCTTTAGCTGAATTGAACATGCTAACCATGTGCGGTAAAGAGTATTCTATCGGGCAACCTTCCCAATAGGGGTAACAATTGGTTAGGATTATATCACAAACCGCTGTAATATTGGGACGATGCGAAAACTCATAATAGGCATCAACATATCCTACAGGAATATTGGGCAACGCTTCTTTCACACGATTGATATAGGCTATCAACTGCTCTTCGGTTAAATCGCCTCTGTACATAACTTCATTGCCCACAGCAGCCACATCAACACAACCTTCTTTTGCTAAAGCAATTAAGCCTTCTATTTCTCTTTCATTAAGTTCTAAATCGTCTCCCAGCCAAGCTCCAACAAGTGTTTTAATCCCATTTTGATGTGCTATTCGTGGAATGTTTTCGTTTCCTTCTAAGCAAGAAAAAGAACGAATCCACTTTGCGTAAGGTTTTAGAATTTGTACACGACGATTAACTTGTTCAGCTGTTATAACATCTCCCGGTTTTTGGCCGTCTTCATATAAACTAAAACAAATTCCGTGCATACCGCTATTCAAAGTTTCATTCCAAATTTCGGATAATCTTTGAGATGAAATACTTGAATAATCAATACTTTGATATGCTGCAAAAAATTCTTCTGATTCGAAAGAATCGTTTAATGAAAAATGGTGACCTTCTCTATATGACATAATTTCTCTTTATTTAAAATTTTAATTTTTCATTTTTATCCCAAATTCCCCATCCTGCTCCAACTTCTCCTTCTTGTTTTGCCTTCCAAGATTCGTCAAATGATGAAAAATAAAAGAGTTCAATGTCTTGCTTTTTAGCCCATTCTTGAACAGCAATAAAATATTTCATGGCATTTAATGTAGATGGCTCTGCTGCTTCCACTTTTTCTCCTTTACTTGGCCATCCCGTTTCTGTAATGATTACTTTTTTACCCTTAGCCACTTGTTGTGTTAATTCCACCATTCTATCCAAATAAGCTATTGCATACGGATTATCGGCTCCTTCCCAGAAAGGATAACAATTTGCTAAAATCACATCACATGCGTCTACTAAAGCTGGTCTGTCAAGATACTGATAGTAAGCATCTACATATCCAACAGGAATAGAGCGTGGCAGTGCTTCTCTTACTCTCTTAATATACTGCAACAACTCTTTCTCTGAAATTTCTCCACGATGTAATACTTCGTTTCCTACTGCCGCAATATCCACTAAACCTGCCTTTACCAAAGCAATAAGCGAATTAATTTCTTTTTCATTTTTCTCTCTATCATCGCTAATCCATGCTCCTACTAAAGTTTTCAATCCTTTTTGTTTTGCTATATAGGGTATCAATTCATTTCCTTCTGTACAAGAAAAAGATCGAATCCATTTTGTATTTGGGGTAATGACATCTAGTCTTCTACGAATTTGATTTTCTGATAAAATAGCACCTATTTCCTGCCCCTCAGTATATGGACTAAAACACAAACCATGCAAACCAGTATTTAAAATTTCTAAAAACTGTGCTTTAATTTCAGATTCACTTTTTGAACTTAGATCTAGACCCGTTAGTGTATTTATCGAACTTCCGTTATTCCCTAAAGAAAGTAATTTTCCTGAAAGATAGGCCGATGATTGCTTTTTTACTGGCTCTTTTCTCGCATCTAATTCTTTTTTAATTCCTCTAGCTTTTTCTTCGGTTAAGTCATAATTTCTCATGACCCACATCGCGATCAAAGTTCCGAGAATAGGAACACCAGAAAAGAAAATTCTTAATCCTGTAACTGCACCTTCAGGTTGCGTTGGAGCACCAGCTTTAAAAGCAACTACCGACATAATTATCCCGGTTAACAATCCTGCAATGGCAAAACCAAACTTAACCATCCACCAATAAATGGCTCCAAAAACACCTTCTCGCCTTTTACCTGATTCTAACTCGTCCATATCACAGACATCAGCTGTCATCGACATCATCAAAGTAAATAAACTACCTATCCCAAAGGAGAAGAAAGGCAAAGCAAATATAAACATATAAGGCTTTCCGGGAATGAAAAGAAACCATAACAAAATATAACCAAAAATAGATATGCCTTGACAAATCAAAAATGCTTTCTTTTTTTCCATTTTTTTGGCTATCCAAGCTACTATAGGAATTACTATAAATGTAGTCGCTAGAGCACCCCCACATCCAAAAAGCGTGGGCCATATACCCGCTGCTGCAGTATCACCATTAAATAAATAATACACAACAATAAAAAAAGTAAAACCTGCGACAGTATTAAAGGCATTAAAAATAAAGAACGTAGCAATACAAAGTTTTCTAAATGGCTTATTTGCAAATGCTTCTTTAAAACTAATTAAGATTTCTTTTAAACTTCCTCCAATAGTTCTAAAAGTTAAAGGTTCTAAACTATCATCAAACTCGGTTGATTTACTTTTAATAAATACTGCTGGAACCATGGCTAATATCATAAATATAATACCTACCCAAATGGCTAATGTTCTTGTAGCTGTATCGGCATTTGGAAACCAAGATGGATCATACATAACTACCCAAAACCAAGGAGCAATAACCCACGCCCACTGTCCTATCCATTGTGATATTGCCATTATGCTGGTTCTTTCGTGAAAATCATCACTCATTTCATAACCCATGGCTACATAAGGAACACTAAAAATAGAAAGTCCAATATGAAAAATAAGTGACCAGGTAAGAAAAAAAGCAAAATTATACATAACACTATCCTCTCGATATAATTGCCACATAATCATAAAGGCAATACCCATAATTATGGAACCAATAAACACATACTGCCTTCTCCTACCCCAAACCGATTTGGTATTGTCTGAAACAAATCCCATAATGGGATCGAAAAAAGCATCTACTATTCTTGGCACAAAAAACAAAACACCCCACATCCATGAAGGCATGCCTAAATTTTCTACTAAAACTACCATAAAAATACCAAGGGCTGCTGGAAACATTTGGTTGGCTAACATTCCTAATCCAAAGGCTATTTTTTGACCCATAGGAATTTTTGCAGTTGTGTTTGAATTTTGATTTGACATAATTATTGGTTATTTTGATGGTTAATTATTTATTAATAGAAATTAAATTAGTTTATCATTTGATTACCACTGTTTGTAACGCTTGAGCATCAATGGAAATGTTTTTAGTTTTATTATTTAATTGCAATAAAATGTTTTCTTTTTTATCGGTTGGATTAAAAATAACTACAGCTATAGTTCCATCAGGATTTTTTACGGCAGTAGTAATTATTTCTTTATGATTTATGACACAACCTATTTTTACTGCGCCTGGCCTCATAAATTTGCTAAAATGTGCCATAGTATAGTATAAAGGCGTGAAATAGACCTCATCTTTATTTACATCTACAATTACAGGAGCTACACACCAGTTTTTAAACCAGTTTGGCCCTCCGCCTGTATCTAAAACCATATTCCAATCGACCCACCCATCAACCCAGTTGTTCAAACAACCAATAATATCATTGGCATAACGATTGACTGGAGCGTATTTGGGATGTAAATATTTATCCTTTTCACCTGCCCAATCCCAACCCCAATCTGTGGCTTCTTTTTTCCAATACCAAGCATCATCGTTCCAATGGGGTATTTCAGAATCGACACAAGCCTCGGTTTGTATCAAGTATTTATTAGGCGCTTTTTGGTGTGCATATTGCAAATCTTCAGGGAAAACTTCATAAGTGCTTTCGTACCAATGCACAGCTGTTCCAGCATAATATTTTGACGTTTTATCATCTTTGTACATGGCATCTACCCATTCTTTGATGCCAGCTCTGTTTTGATCATACCCTAATATTTTGACATTGGCTTTGCCATCTGCTTCTAATTTTGGACCTAAATGATTTTGAACAAATAGGGTCATTTCTTCTGGAGTAAAATGGGTGCTTTCCCAGTTGTTACCATTTCCGTGAGGTTCGTTAATTACCGTTACACCCCAAATATCATTGCCCTCTTTTTTGTATGCATTTAAGTATTTTGAAAAATATAAAGCAAAGGCATCATTGAACTCTGGAAGTAATTTTCCGCCGACATATTTTTTATTGTCTTTCATCCAAGGCGGGCAAGACCATGGTGAAGAAATGATTTTAAAACCGCTTTTTGAAATTGCTTTAGCATCTAAAATCATTGGAATTAAGTCTTCTTTATCATCTTCAATAGTAAAATGCTCCATTGCCAAATCATTTTCCACTTTAGCATACGTATAATTACTTAATGAGAAGTCGCAGGAAGCAATATGGGTTCTTGTTAATGAATAATTTGCACCTTTTTCACTAAAATAAGCGTCTAAAATTTTCTTGCGATTTTTTTCACTCAATCGATTGAGTAATGAAGCTGATGATTCGGTAAACGATCCTCCAAAACCCGTAATCGTTTGAAATTTTTCATTAGGATTTAAGGTAATTACAATAGGGTTTTTATTTATAGAAAATTCAGAAATCTTCTTTAATGAATTTCCACTTGCCGAAGTTTCGTATACTTCTAATTCCAACCCTTTTGTGATACCACAACTTTGTAACACTACCGTCATGATAAACGTTATTATCAAAATTTTAAAGCAATATGTTTTACTTTTAAATTTCTCCATTATTACTTTCTTAATAAAATTGCAGGCGTTTTAACATCCATCCATAGGGCTTTTTCATCACCATTATAGGTTTTGGTAATGGGTTTACCATTTCGAGTTAAACCATCAAAAATTCCTTCGTCTACTTTATCCCAAAGAGCAAACTTTGCTTGGTTTTGCAAATTGAATAATCCAAAATGATTCTCGTATCCATTTGGATTAGGACCATCTTTCCAATTTTCATCAAAAGCTTCAAAATAGAAACAAGTAATTTTTTCTTTATTACTCCATTCTCTTATTAATTTATAATATTGAGCCTGTTTATATTCATCGGCTGCTTTAGAACCATCATTGCCATAAAACACATTATCTATTGTAGTCCAGCCAGTTTCGCCAATTTGAACTGGTTTATTTACTCCAATTGATTTCATATAACTTACAACACTTTTATATTGCGATATTGCATAATCTCTAGCTCGCAACATAGCTGCATCAATTTTCATTTTATCGGATAGATTTGCTTCATCTTCTTGTACTCCCCATATTTCCGGGAAGAAACGTTCGTCGTGAATAGGATAGGTATGCAACGAAATAAAATCTACAGCTTTAATCAATTTATCCAAATCTTCGGTATGATATTCTGAATCACCACCTCCCCAAGAAAGATAATTATCGGAAGATGTAATCCAAAGATTTTTAGGTAATCTTTGTTGTTGTTTTAATTTTTGCAAATGATTTACCCATTTTAAAACAATGTCAGGTGTTACATAATAACTAGC
>JANMZS010000209.1:0-25493 GCA_031383535.1 Flavobacterium sp. | reverse complement strand
GGGAAGAATTAATGCCATTTACGGATGTACCTATTCTTTTTGTTTCGGCATTGACAAAACAACGTTTATTAAAAGCATTAGAAGCGACGGTTCAGGTATTTGAAAACAGACAACAACGTATTGCGACTTCAAAATTCAACGAATTTATGTTGAAAGTCATTGAGGCTTATCCACCACCAGCAACCAAAGGGAAATATGTAAAAATCAAATATTGCATGCAGTTGCCAACGCCAACACCACAGTTTGTCTTTTTTGCAAATATGCCACAATATGTAAAAGAACCATACAAAAGATACCTAGAAAATAAAATTCGTGAAAATTGGGATTTTTCTGGTGTTCCTATAGATATTTATATTAGAGAGAAATAAAATTGAATCAGTAAAAAGGGTTATGAAGTTGAAAGCTTTATAACCCCTTTTCTATTTTAAAACGTTTTTGAAACAGTATCGACAGCTCGAATAGTAAAATCCAAATCTTTATAAGTTAGCGCATCAGTAATAAACCAAGTTTCATAGGCTGATGGAGCAATATAAATGCCTTCTTGCAACAATCCGTGAAAGAATTTTTTGAAAGTGTCATTGTCTCCTTTTGAAGCACTTTGAAAATCAACCACAGCTGCTTCGTCAAAATGGACTGAAATCATCGAACCAATTTGGTTAATAGTAAAAGCTACATTGTTTCCCTTTAAAACGCTACTCATTCCAGCTGACAAGTAGGCAGTTTTTTCTTCTAATCTTTTATAAACAGTTTGGTCAGCTTCTAAAGCTTGTAACATGGCTAAACCTGCTGCCATGGCTAATGGATTTCCAGATAGAGTTCCCGCTTGATAAACAGGACCTAATGGAGCAAGGTGATTCATTATTTCGTTTCTTGCCGCAAAGGCTCCAACGGGTAATCCACCACCGATTACTTTTCCAAAACAAACAATATCGGCTTTGATGTTCATTAATTCTTGAACACCTCCTCTTGCAAGTCTGAATCCAGTCATCACCTCATCAAAAATTAAGAGAATTTCGTTTGTAGTACACAATTCACGAATTCCTTCTAGAAATCCTTTTGCGGGTGGGATACACCCCATATTTCCTGCTACCGGTTCTATGATAATAGCAGCAATTTCGTTTTTATTAACAGCAATTAATTCTCTAACATTTTCTAAGTCATTGTATTTGGCTAGTAAGGTGTCTTTTGCAGTTCCTGCTGTAACTCCTGGACTGTTTGGTGACCCAAAAGTAGTGGCACCACTACCAGCTTGGATTAAAAAAGAGTCAGAATGCCCATGATAACAACCTGCAAATTTTATAATTTTGTCTTTTTTGGTAAATCCACGAGCCAGTCTAATCGCACTCATACAAGCTTCGGTTCCTGAATTGACGAATCTTATTTTGTCAATATTAGGAACCATCGAAACGGCTAAAGACGCAATTTGGGTTTCTAATGCTGTAGGCATTCCAAACGAGGTGCCTAATTTTGCTTTTTCAATTACGGCATCTACAACGGGTTGAAAGGCATGTCCTAAAATCATGGGTCCCCATGAATTAATATAATCAATTAATTTGTTGTCGTCTTCGTCAAATAAATACGCTCCTTGAGCACTTTTGACAAAAATAGGAGTTCCTCCAACAGCTTTGAAGGCTCTAACAGGAGAGTTTACGCCACCCGGAATCACTTTTTCGGCTTCAGCAAAAAGCTGACTGCTTCTTTGATACAACATTTTTTTTATTTTTTTATTAGTAAAGTTTGTCCTATTGAAATAGCATTTTCGATAAGATTATTATTTTTCTTTAAGTCTTCTATTGGAATAGTATATTTTTTGGAAATAGAATATAAAGTGTCTCCTTTTTCAACAATATGTTGGTCAAATTCTAAAGTATTTTCATTTGATTTGGTAACCATATTGGCGGGTGAACTAATCAATTCTGTATCATACTGGTATAATTGATATTTTTCTATCAAAGTAATTAATTTTGAAGGATACAATTCATCTGTGGCATATCCAGCTTCTTTTAAACCAGTTGCCCAAGCCTTATAATCTGTTTTGTTTAAATTAAAAAGGTTGGAATATCTTTTTTTTCCAGTTAAAAACAGTGAATGATCTCTAAAGGAATCATTAGGATTATTGTATTTTCTAAAACACTCATCCATCGCATCATCACTATATCTTACAGATTCTCCTGTCCAATCATTACTGCATTTGATTCCAAAATGATTATTAGCTTGCAGGCATAAGCTACCCACTCCAGAACCTGACTCTAACAATGCCTGTCCCAAAATGATACTGGCTGGAATACCATATTTTTTCATATTGGCTTGTGCTACTGTTTTATAATTATTGATATACGACCTAATCATTTCTGCAGTTACTTTTATTCGATTGGTAGCCTCAAGAGTTTCTGTCTTTTGATAAATAGAAGGGTTCGTTTTTGAATTATCTCTTTTTTTAGAAATTCCTACAGTAGTATTATTTTGCTTTGAGTCTTTTTTAGTAGTTTGAATTACCGATTTACTCGTGTTGCAACTCACGATACCGATCATTATAATAATAAGAATACTTTTTTTAATCATTGAATTGTATCGTAGGTAAATTTTTTGCTTTTAGTTTCAAATTCATTCCTTGTATTCCTTGAATTCCACCAGTGTGAATAAGTAGAATTTTTGAATTTTTCGGAAAATAATTCTTTTCAATTAAATCCATAACGCCAAAAAACATCTTAGCGGTATAAACCGGATCTAAAGGAATTTTTGATTTAGTGTAAAAGTCATTGATAAAATGGATTAATTCTAACGTTATTTTTCCGTAACCTCCAAAAAGGTAATTAGTAATTAAATCCCAATTTTTATTCTGTGCAAAAATACGAATTTCATTTTTTAAAAATTCTCCTTTTAGTGCTGGAAATCCTAAAACTTTTTGATGGGGTTTAATACTATTTATTATTCCTGAAATTGTTCCTCCAGTTCCAACAGAACAACAGATAAAGTCAAATTCAGCATCTTCAATAGTCAAAATTTCTTCACATCCTTTTATCGCCAGTTCATTGGTTCCGCCTTCTGGGATGAGGTAAAAATTCCCAAATACTTCTTTTAAATGAATCAAAAAATTAGCTTCTGTTTTCTGTCGATAGGCTTCTCTTGTAATAAATTCTAGTTGCATGTCGCAATTTTGAGCAAATTGTAAAGTTGGATTTTCAGGTATTTTATTTTTTAATTCTTCCCCACGAATAATCCCTATTGTTTTGAAGCCGTGCTCTTTCCCAGCAAAGGCTACTGCGGCAATATGATTAGAAAATGCACCACCAAAAGTGAGTAATGTATCTTGATTTTCTTGTTTTGCTTGGAGTATGTTGTATTTCAGTTTTCTAAATTTATTACCTGAAACAATTGGATGAATCAAATCTTCTCTTTTGATGTAAAGAGAAATAGAATTTGGAAAGGGCAAATGTATTTGTTGATTCAATGGTGTTATTTTTTGCAAAGGTAGAATTTATATAGAACAATAAATGCAACCTTATTGGCTGCATTTAAACTTTTTCATTCTTTTTTTATATTAGTTTTGAATGATAATTTTTTGTCCCAATTCCGTATTTTTATCAGGATTTAATTTTACTATGTATACACCGTTTGGAAGATTTGAAGTAGAAAACATATAGGATAACTCATTTCCTAATTGGGTTTTATTATAAATCAATTTCCCAGCTACATCATAAATACTATAGGAACTAATTTCTTTGTGCAAAGGATTTTGGATTGTTAGTCTTTTTTCAGCATTATTTTGGAAAATAACAAAGTCATTTTTTGTAACATCATCAACACCTAAAGTATTATTTTTAAATGTAATTTCATATCTAGTATTCGTTGTTCCAGCGGCTAAATTTAATTCATAAAAACTATTTTTAATATCATAATACGCATCGGTTGTTTTGTCATGTAAATATACATTTACAACTTCTGGGAGATTAGCTATTTCACTTACTGTGATTTTAAAATTTGCTTGGTATAAACATCTAAACCCTACAGCTATTTTTTTGTTATTATCAAACGGCATCGAATTGATAATAAATTCTTTATTATTTAGAACAAAATAAACGTTAGTTGGAGTATCATTTATTGATGAGGCATCCATATATCGATCAATGTTGTCAGTAGCTAACGGATTAAAAGCCAATACAGTTTGACTAATAGGGCCATTGTTTAATAATGTATTAAAGCGAATAAGTGAATAAGTGTCTTTTTCGTTAGTTCTTTTTTCCAGCTTTGAATTGACATCTTTTGGTTTAAATAATCTATAGCTGTTTTTCATTTGTACATTTCCTTTTACTAGCCCTTTTATTAAAAAACCTTGACCAATAGGAGCATATTTTTTTTCTAAAATAGTAGCTACACTATTTATTGAAGTTATTGGTGTGCCAGAACCATCATACTGAAAAAAGGGTGCTGGAACATAAATATTAGATCCTGAATAGGTGGCATATCCTCCTTTATAATCTGGTGTAAAATGGGTATTTACGGTTTTATCATGTTGCCAAAAATAGGCAATACCTGTGCAATTGGTCTCCGCAATTAAAAAATCCTGTAGATTTATTGCAGAAGGATACGGGTTTCCTGTTAATGTTAATTCATTTGCCAAAACAGGAATGTCAATGGTTCCATCATTGGGTTTCCCTCTAAAATCATAGCGCTGACTGTAGCCATCAGGATTGTTTTGAATACCATTTATAGTCGTTAAATTGGTTCCAGAACTTCCTTTCATGGTGAAGCCTTCTCCAGCTGCTATTGTCATTGTTGCTGCTGCCTGAACCCATTGAGAATTTGTTGTTTTATTGATAAGTTTGTAGATCCAATATGACGCAATTTTTAAGGGAGAGGCCGTTCCGTCAAATATGTTCGAGGCTAAAATGATAGCAGGTGTAGTTTCAGTTATTGAGGTAGGAATTCCCAATTGTCTAATCCCAAAAGGGTTATTAATACTCGTTGAGGTCAAAGTATTTCCAACTGGGGAACACCAATAATTATATTGAAAATTATTGGCACTTCCTTCTTGAAAAACAGACAAATTTCCTACTCCCCTGTTGGTTCCAGAACCTGTCGTGGCTTGTAATAACTGACCTTCATCTCTTAAATAAAAATTGCTTGTAGTAGCATTAAGTTCTAAATCTTGGTTGATAAATACAAATTGATTAGTTGTATAGATATAAGTATTTGGACCTACAAACATCTGTGCAATAGCCATTGAGTGTATTAAAAATACTGAAATACTGAATACTATAATATGACCAGTTTTTGACTTCATAACCCTAAAGCAAATAGGTTCAAAGTTTTAATTCTAACATCTGCTGTTCCATCAATTTTACCAATCAAAAGCACTATGAAATCATTGGGTGCTAATGTAACGAAAGCCTGAATAGTGCTACTTTGATCTTCTGAAATATTGAGTTTTTGGACTATTCTTGAAGATGGTATCAAGGTTGTATTTGTTTTTTTTAATTGAAAAATAAATGCCCCTGAAGAATTAGTCATAGCGGTTATTGTAGCAGATATTCTAAAAGACCTTGTTGTTGTTCCTGTATATTGGAGTACTCCATTTCCTGACGAAATAAAGTCAATACTATTTGTTGACACTGTTGTGGCTGGATTGCAAACAAACATATTAGAACTTCCGTCGGTTGTAGCTGAATTTATTGTCACTAAAGTTCCGGTTGTATCAAAATAACTAATTTCGCCAACTGGGAGTTGAGGTAAATACGTTCCAATTACTTTCCAATTAGTGCCATCGCTAATAAAGCTAATCGCTTCTTTTGCATGAGGCAGTAATATATTAGGCTCACCATCAATCAATTCAGTAACAGAAGTAGCAATCGTAATAGTAGCTGTGCTTGTCTCTGATCTTTTGATGTTGTAAATCCTTCCTTTAATTCCAACAGCCGTTGGAAGAGTTATTGTTTTAGGGATCGAGCCGTTACTGCAAACAATAATACTATGTGTAGCATCCAAAGTTAAATCAGAGCTTACCGTTGTTATCGTTTGACCATTAGATCCATTGACTTCAAAGGTAGAAAGTGGAGTAGTGGTTGCAATACCAACTTGAGCCATTAAACCAAAACCTTTAAGAAGTAAAATAAAAAAAAAGGACACTGTAATTTTTTTATAAGCAGTTTTTTTTTGCATATCTATCTAATTTTTAATCAAAAATAGTACTTCACGAATCAATAAATGGTTAAAAATTGCCGTTTGTCGAACAAATGTAACCGATAATCCGATAAATATACTATTTTTTAGTGGTTTGACAAAATGAAAATGCTTTTAATTTGATGAAGGTTTTCTCAATATACTTATTTAAAGAACAGATTTTCTCATAAGTAGTTTACAAAACTAAAAAATTTACGATTTTTTAGATAATTCATTTTTTGTTCATTGGTATATGCTTCGCGTTCAAAACTTATATTTCGATAGGCTTTGTCCAATTTTTTGTACTGAATTATTCGGATAATAAATTCAAGAAAATAACAAAATAAAAAAGGCAAGAGTAATAATTCAATTTGTTGGCGAAGGTGTATTTTTTCGTGATTGATGAGTGTTATGTTTTTTTTGTCTAATTTATATTTCAAAAAAATAAAAGGGAATAATGCGAACCCTCGATAGGATTTTGGAAATAAATATGGGGCAATAATACATACCATTTGTATAAAGTTTTAAATTTGTGGCTATGATTGACCAAAGTAATGAAAATAGTTTAATAGAAGGAGAAGATTTTTATTTCACCCCCGAGGGATATAAATGTTTTACCGAAAAATACCATTTAAAAAGAGGCTATTGTTGCAAAAGTGGTTGTCGCCATTGTCCGTATGGATTTGATAAAAAAACGGGGGAGATAAAGAAATAAGTAGAAAGAATCAATTATTGTTGTATTGAAACAATTATACATTATATGGTAAAAAAAACGACACTATTTTGTTCTCATTACTTAATTAAAATGAATTCTTATATCAACTTATTATTCTTGGCTTTCTGAATGGCTTCGAGTTTGTTGTGGACTTGCAATTTAGCATAAATATTTTCGACATGTTTGCGAATGGTTCCTGAGGAGAGAAACAAGTTTTTGGCAATGGTATCGTATTTTAACCCTTTACTCAACTGCTCTAAAACTTCGATTTCACGAATGGTTAAGTTAATTTTCTCTTCAGTTGAAACTGTTTCAAAATCAATGGGGTTTCTAAATAATTTTAGGGTTTTCATAGCAATCGAAGGTGTCATTGTGGCACCACCATTCAAAGTGTCTTTGATTCCTTGATATAAATCCTTGGGGTTCACTTCTTTGAGCAAATAACCATCTGCACCTGCTTTTATGGATTTAAAGATGTTTTCGTCATTGTCAAAAACAGTGAGCATAATAATTTTTATTTGAGGATATTTTTGTTTTATAATTTCGGTTGCTTCGATACCATTCATTTTTGGCATTTCGATATCCATTAAAATCAAATCGATATTGTGGTTTACTTCTATTTTTTCGATTAAATCTATGCCGTTCACTGCGGTTATTCGAATAGAAAAATCATCAAAAAAAGACAGTTTTTCTTGGGTTGACTTAATTAAGAATGAATTGTCATCTACAATGGCTATTTTTATCATATCGAATCCATTTTTAGATTAATATCAATTCGAGTTCCTTCCTTTGAGGACGAAAGGCTATATTCTCCTCCAATTTCCTCGATGCGTTTTTGCATATTTTGTAATCCGTTTCCTTTTTCGGTGGTAATGATGTCAAATCCCACTCCGTTGTCTTGAATGGTAATCTTAATTTGATTTTCTGCTTGTTTTGCATTAATAGTAATTACTGTTGCATTGGCATATTTTAAAGCATTGTTTACCGCTTCTTGAATGGTTCTGTAGCTATTCATTCCTTGAACAGAGTTCAATTTTTGGGTTTTGAGCTGTTCATCAATGGCAAAACTAAAACGGATGTTTTCTTGCGATAATTTGGCTTTTTCGATATAATTATTGATTCTAATTTCTAAATCTTCAAATGTAATTTCGTTGCTATTCATCGCCCAAATAGTGTCCCGAAGTTCTACGATGGTTTCTTTGGCAAAACTCGAAATATTAGTCAGTTTGTTGTCGAGTTTTTTATTAGTAATATCAAAAGCATATTTAATATTGTCAACTGAAGAAATGATAAAAGTCAATTGTGCGCCAATATTATCATGCAAATCTCTTGAAATATTTAATCTTTGTTCTTGGAGCTTGTTTTGGTTTTCGATTGCTGCAATAGCTTTTTTAAGTTTATATTCTTGAGTTTGTTGAAGGATTTTTTGTTTTTGTTGGCGGTAAATTAAAAGTCCAATCAAGGCTAATAAAAATGACAAAAGTGAAACTCCAATTATAATTCCGTTTTTTTGTTTGGCTTCGGCTTCTTTTTGAAGTAATAGTTTTTCTTTCTTTTCGGTTTGGTATTTGGTTTCGAGTTCAAAGACCGTTTTTGTTTTTTCATCAGCAAAAAGGCTGTCTTTGCCAATAGTGTATAAATTTGAAAACAAATAAGCCTGATTATATTTCCCTAATCCTGCATTGGCTTTAGAAAGGTTTTTGTAGGCTTGAACTATCAAAAGATTGGCTCCAGACTTTTTAGCAAAATCTAAGGCAATATTTGATTGTGTAATACTTTCTTGATATTTCCCTTGTTTTATTAAACAGTTAGCATAAGCATTTGAACTCTCAGCAACTTCAAAGCTGTTTTCAAATTTTTTATGACATTGTATGGCAGTTGCATAATTTTTATTAGCTAATTTGAATTGATGTAGGCTATCACAAACAAAGGCAATATTGGAAATAGGATATCCCAAAAAACGATGAAATCCTAGTTTTTCATACCCTCTTTTTGCTATTTCGGAATACTTTAATGACGCTCTGTATTTTTTGAAATTAATTAAAATCGATCCTAAATTTCCAGAAGCAATTGTTGTCCCAACGGTATTATTGATTTTTACATATAAATTATAGGCAATCTGATAATATTTTAATGCTTTTGCATACTCTTTTTGGGCTTTGTACACAATTCCAATATTGGTATTGGTCATGGCTTGTTTTTCAAAATCTTTTTTTAATTCATAATAATGAAGAGCTTTGAAATAATTATTTAGAGCAGTAGGAAACTGTCCTTTTGTGTCAAAAATAATACCTATATTGTTGTAAGTATCCGCAATTCCTGAATAATCTTTTGTGTTTTGTCTAATTTTAAGGGCTTTCTTGTGATAGAACAAAGCTGAATCTACTATTGTTTTATATTGAAAAATATTGGCAATCGAGTTGTACGAAAGAGCAACAAAGGTGTCGTTTTTTATCCGTCGCGCTTGTGCTAACGACTTTTTAGCATAGAACATAGCTTGGTCTAGATTGTTATTGCTATATTCATCGGTCAGCAAAGTTAAGGTTTTGAACTGTTGATTGTCATCTCCTTTTTTAAGAGCCTGTTTTAAACTATCGATTTTGTACTTTGTACTTTGTGCACCAACAAAAAATGGAACAATAAGTAGCACTAAAAAAAACAAGTCTTTTTTCATGAGAAATTTATTAAAAAATAAATGTAATAAAAAAATAGTAACTCACCCAAAAATCGATTTTATTAAATCTTTTCGAATTCTGGTTATGCTAAATTATTTTTAGATACAATCTCAAATAAATCCTTATTCAAATCAAAAATCGCTGCCCCCAAAGTGTTATTTATCATTTTCAATTTACCTATCACTTCTTCTGAAAGTTTCATTTGTTCTGATTGTTTTTTGCTGTTTTGGTTGGTTTGAACGAATACTGCTTTTAATAAAAGTATTTTTTTTTTTGAAACTCTTTTATCTTTATAATACTGGATATTTAGTTTAACAACAACAAAGAGCAGTACTAAAATTAAGATGGTCAAAATTAGTATTATAGTATTTGAAGTTTCCATTAGCATTGTATTGAAGTTATAAATTGCTTTTTTTTGTTTTATAATTTCACCAAATCAGCGAGCGAAATTTTCACAAAACTCAGCGTTGGTTTATCATTAATCCATTTTGTAAAATACAAAGTTTCGCTTTTTTCGTCATAAAAAGGCGAACCTTCAAAACTGGCACTGTTAATCTTGCTACCCAAATTGATGGGTTCTGACCATTTTTTCCACGAATCATCTAATCGATGACTGACATAAATATCAAAATCGCCAAAACTGCTAAATCCGTTGCTACTGAAAAGCAGTGTTTTCTGGTCTGACAATAAATTTACCATTCCCTCATCGGCAGCCGAATTGATAGTTTTTCCCATATTTTGCAAAAAACCATAGGTTCCATCTTCTTTTCGTGTGGTATAATATAAATCCATTCCGCCTTGGGTCATATCGGTTTCTATACCCATCACCACTATTTTTTGATCCTTTGTAATGGATGCCGAAGAAGTATCGTCATAATTATTGAAAGCCGTAATTTTAAGCAATCCAGTTGATTGATAATTAGAATCTAGAAATTCATACCCGCTTTCACCCGTGCCTCGGGTATATATCATGCCGCCTTTTAGCATAAAATTAGGTTGTTGCGCTAAGAGATAATTATAGTTAAGGTTTTGGCTTAACAAAGAATTTTCTTCTGTGGGTTGCGACCATTTGTTATTGGCTAGTTTTGAACATGAAAAAATGCGTTCTTTTTCGTTTGTGCCCTCACTAAAAAATAATTTTTGACCATCAAACGAAACAATTGGGCTAGAAGGAATGAAATCCCCAAGAGCAATAACATCAGGGTTTTTAAGATTCTCAAAAATGGGATTTGTATTTATTTTTGCTTCAATACGAGTTTCAGAATCGGATATTCCTATCGCATCAATTTGTTTTTGACCTGGAAGCAAGGCAAAATTGAACTCTACTTTTACAGCGACTACATTTGAAACTGAATTTTCTAAAATGGCATATTCAATTCCGGGATTTAAAACATTGGGAGCCTCATTAATTTTCCTTCTTTTTCTTTTAAAATAATAGCTTCTGTCCGTACTTAAAGTCGATTTGTAAATAGGTGTTTTCCAATCTCTGGTTCGATTCCACACTGTTTCATATTTACCAGAACCATTGTCCACATCAATTTTTATTACACAGCCAGAATTGGTGTTTTCAAAAACAGCGATTTGTTTTACGGTTTGTGGTTTTTCGAAACCTACTTCTACAATTTCGCGACCGTCCAAAGCTTTTTTTGGAGTCCAAGCATTCGCAGAATTTCCGGCTTGTGGAAAAACATCGGGTTTGCCTAAAATTCTTTTGATGCCATTTTGTTTCCCGCCCAAATCAGACGAGAATTTTATGACTTTGCTTGCCCATTGAATTTGTTGTGCTTCAATTGAAAATAGAGAAAAAAATATAGATAATAGAAGAAAGAGTATAGATTTTTTCATAACAATAGTATTTAAAAAAGGGCTATGAAAAAATTCACAACCCCTTTCATTTACAACTAAAAACGCTTAATTGTTTACCTTAATTTTCTCCACTTTTTTACCTTTAAATGCAAAAATGTATTCTCCATCATCTGTAATGTCTATTCCATTTCCATACTCTGGACTTCCACCTTTTCCTTTGGATTGTACAGAGCCTTTTGTTTCTCCGTTAGTCATATCAATACCATAAATTATGTTTTTACTATTACGTTGATCTCTCAAGAAATAGTTGTCGCCAATATGATAAAAA
This sequence comes from Flavobacterium sp., assembly GCA_031383535.1. Classification (GTDB taxonomy): domain Bacteria; phylum Bacteroidota; class Bacteroidia; order Flavobacteriales; family Flavobacteriaceae; genus Flavobacterium. Next base: position 13,810 of record JANMZS010000209.1, on the reverse strand, counting down.
TGGTCTACTCCTTTTATTTTTTCGGTCGCATACACTCGAGAGCCATCTTTTTTGTTGTAAGAAGCCAATCCTTTTTCTGAAAGCACCACTACTTTATCCCCAAAGTCAATTACATCTGTGGCTCTACCTACTTTGGCATCATTGTGTTTCACATCAAACAACTGTTTTCCTGAGGCAATATCATAGCCATAAAATTCGTCTCCATCGCCTGCAAATACTGTTTTATTATTGTCAATAATTAAATCGGTAATTCGTTTGTCAAATTTTTCGGAGCGCCAAGCGGTTGTTCCCGTTTTGTCATCGAGAGCAATAACGCTATTTTTTTGTGCTTTATAATCCCAGTAAATATATGGCACCCATTGTTTTACTGTTCCTCCACCGCCAAAACCTCCTAGCGCTAAGCCTGCGGATAGTCCACTACTAGTTTCTTCTAGTCTAAACTCTTGTACTTGCACTTTTCCGCCCACTTGTACCATTACTTTGTCTCCTGTTTTGTATATATTAGGCATACAAAAAGCACCTGTTATTTTTTCTGAAGCCCATAATAATTTACCCGATTCTAAATCGTGCTTTTCTACATATTTAGTTCTATCTCTTGTACCTAACATAACGAGATAAACGGCATTATCAGTAAATAATGGATCGGCTAAAGTTCTATATATTTTTGAACGTTTGTTTCCACTAAACAGTCCACCATTAGCTCCTTGCATATCATTTTCATATCGCGCTTCCCAAAGTTTTTGACCATTACTCATATTATAAACCTGTAAGCCATCTAAATACATATAGAGTTTGTCTCCTTTTATCCATAAATCTACAATAGCTCTTCGGGTCACCAATTCTTTTTCTATTGTACCTACAAAAGTGGCATCCCATAACACATCGCCATTGGATGCGTTAATTTTTACCAATTGATTTTTGAAACCTGCAAACAATGCTCCTAAAGCGGTTGGTTTGAAATTTAACATTACAATTTCATTTCTTTTGGCATCATAAATATATTTTCCAACACCGCCTTTAAAACGATTGGTTTCCCAAATTTTTTCTCCCGTTTTAGCATTAACTAAAACAACAGATGCTTTTTGAGATATTAAAAATGCGTCTAATTCATCGATGTATTTTACGGTTTCTAATTCTCCGTCATCTGATCCAGATTGGTCTTTGTTTTTGTCTTTTGGAATCAAATTTTGATACAATTCTGAATTCCACAATTCTTTTCCAGTTCCCATATCAATTACCGCAACTCTATCAGTGCCTAATTTTCGGGCATCAAAAAGGAATAAATAGCCTCCATCTTTTTTGTAAACCACAAATTGACTTTCGGAATTGTTGGTGTTATTGGTAGTGATTTTTTTGTAATCACCACTCCAAATTGTTTTTCCTTCAGAATTTAAAACGGAGGCGGAATTATCATCTGTCCCAATAATATAATCCCCTTCACTATTGCAATAAGCGATTCTTGTTGCTTTGTTATCAAATTCTGATTCCCAGACTGTGGCAAAACTGCCTGTTTTTTTTCCTGCACTAGAGCCACCTCCAATTTTGGCTTTGGCTTTTTCTAATAATTTGCCAAACTGTGCTGATGTTGGCATTGTTCCCATCATACAGAGGGTTAAAATAAATGGTGTTAATTTGTTCATAATCTTGCGTTTTTAGTTATTGATAATTTAAAATGTAATACTGTAGCGAATTTTATAGCGCTGTTGTTTTTGAAGTTTGAAATAAAATTTATGTTCCAAAATATATTCGGATATAAAATTGATAAAATCAGGGTTTTTCATTTCGCTGTCTACTTTGAAAAAACTCGAAACTTTTCCGTTTTGAACCACGCCTACATCAATGGTTACGGCTCCTGATACGGCTGCAAATTTTTTGTTTTTCTTTTTTAAAAAACTTTCTGAATGAAATTCGGCATCAATTTCTTTGGTTACCATTTCGGTTACTTCTTCCTCATCTGTCAATACTTTTTTTTGTGAAAAAGCAGGAGTTGAAAAAAGCAAAAGGAAGGTTCCAATAAAAAACAATAGTTGGTACATTTTCATAATTGATTGATTTTTAAATTAGTATTTTACAAATTTGTATTAAATATGAAATCAATACGATTAAATACGTATTTTAGACTGTTAGTGGTCGTATCTATTCTTTAATGAATTTTGTATTTGATATTGAAATTCCATCCGAAACCCGAACAACATAAACTCCTTTAGCTAATTTAGAAACATCAATATTGATATTATTACCTGAAATGTTCTGCTTTTCTAAAACGATTTGACCCAAAATTGAAATTATTTTTAAACTGGCATTTTCTATATTATTTTCTAACAACATATTGATTTGGTTCGATACTGGGTTTGGATAAATTTGAAAATTTGAAATCTTATTTTCAGTAACCCCTAAGCTATTACTAATGGTTAGTTGCGAGATAAATACATCGCCTTGAAGCGATGCCCAGGTTGTGTATAATGTCGCAAAATTCGGGTCGTTATTACAAGTTGTTAAAGTGGTACCGTTTATTGTAATGGTTGGATTGCTTGTTAAGCTATAACTTCCAGAAACGGCTAGTTTGTTGTTATATGCCGCCATGGTATCTACGGAATTGGTACTAGTGCCTGTTATTTCTGGATGAGCTATAAATTTTGTCATAGTAAAATTTTCGAAAATCTTCCAGGTTGGGGTGTGTTTCGATGCAGTATAAGTTTGTGAAGGAATACTAAGTGTTTCGGTAGGATACATTAATGAATTAGCCGCAAAATTTAAGTTTCCTAACGGATAAATACTTTTGTATTGATTGGTAAATAATGCCCCAGTACTGTTAATATAATTTCTGTTGGAATCTAAAGCTACAACCCCACCATATTGATTGTATATGTTATAACTTACAGTATTGAACGGTGCTGGATTGACAACATATTGTCCCCAATCTAGTAGCACATTTCCTGTTGCCTTTTCAACAGCAAGATCACCAATTGAACCACGATAAGTCGAGAATACGCCATTGGTTCCATCGCCATTTATAGTTAATAAACTTGTTGTTGTTGGATGTCCACCAGCTGGTGGAGTTAGCACTGTGCCGTCTATTGTTACCAAATCGCCATTTAGACTTTGGATTATAAAATAGGCTTTGCCTGTATGATCAAAAAAGAAATTATTTTTGGAACTCGTAATCCCAATTGACCTTGAATTTGGCAATATCCATTCTTTATGCCATATTTCGGTTCCTAATGCATTGAATCGAATCAGCCAAAAAGGGTTTTGATAATTTGCTGTATAACCTGTAGATCGATTTGCAAAATAGATATCGTTGTTGGGTAAAACACCCAAACCAATATTTTTGTTTTCACTCGCAGTATTGGACGTTAAATTATACGTTACCAAATTAGCCCATTGGCAAACACCTTGCGGATTGTATTTAGCAATAAAATTTCCTTTTCCGTATAATTTTATTCCGTTACCAAAATCATAAAAAACAGTTGTGTCATAACCAAAAGTTGACCCTGTTAAAATAATATTATCCTCGTTATCGATAACAAAATCATGAAATGTGGCATAGGTTGTATTAGGCACATTTCTTTTAATTAAAACACTCGAAGTGCCACTTTGAGTTCGTTTGCAAAGAAAAGAAACTGTTCCTGGAAAAGAACCAGAACCCGGGTCAGTCATAGTTGTGCCTCCAAAAGTGGTTTGATGTCCCGAATCTATCAAACAGAGTAAATCTCCTTGAGAGTTGTAATTTATCCTTTTAGTGGTATTGAAACCGCCACCAATATTGAACGACCAATCGAAGGAGTTAGAGTTGTTTTGAGAAAATCCATTCGTAATAAAAAGAAGAATTAATAATTGTGTAATTTTTTTCATTTTTGATTTTTTACTTATGGCACAAAGATATAGATTATGCAAAAATGATACAATACGACAAATTACGTATTTTTTAAAAAGTAATTTGAGAAAATTGTTTTTGAATGGCAGTTGTTTTTTCCTGAAGTTTTGATATAAACTGCTGATGACTTTCGGAATTGACATCAAACGGGCGATGTGCCAAACCTCTCTGAATGCTGCAAACCTCGTTCATTGTGGTGAAAATTGCTTCTGAAATTTGAGTTGTAAAAAGACGTTCCCAGATATAATCTATCGCCACTTGGCTAGGATGTAGCATGTCTTCGGCATAAAAACGATAATCGCGAAGTTCGTCCATCATAATTTCGTAGGAAGGAAAGTATGACCCCTCCGCCCCCAAAGAGGGAACTCTCATTGGAATATTCAAAGTTTGATGTATAGCTGAAATTAAATGTGCTTTGCTTCGTTGATTTTTGACAAAACCGTCTTTGAGGTGGCGGACTGGTGAAACGGTGAAAATGAAATTGCAATTAGGATTTACTTTTTGAATTAAATCGATGGTGTTTTGAATCGATTTTTCTATTGTCTCAACCGAAAGCAATTCTTTTTCAAATTGATTTTGAGGTATTTTATGACAGTTGGCAACAATCTCACTTGATACTTTATTTCTATAAACCCATGACGTACCATAAGTTATAATTATATGGGTGGATTGTAGAATTTTTTGATGCGTGGATTTTAGAATTTGATTCAAATTTTCAAGAAATTCTTCTCTGTCTGCTCGGCTACAATCCGAATGAACTTCATAACAATGCCAGCGCTCGTTGTGAAAGAAAATATCATTTTCGGTAAATTCTTCCTGATTAACAACTCTCTCTATCAATTTTTCGATAGAAACGGGATTGAATATAATTCCAAATGGATTCACCGTATTTTGAAATTTAAAATACTCGAATTTTTTACCCATATTTTCTGAAAAACAAGAACCCAGCAAAACTATTGTAGAATTGTAGTCTATTGGATTTGCTGATTTTGGAATCGGAATTGGGGTAGTGAAATTCATGGTTAAATAGTATTATTTATCAAAAATACAAAATAGCAATCGAATAATAATGACAAATACATATTGCATAAATAATCACTATTTTTGCCATTCTAAAATTCAATAAATGAATCTATTATATTCTTATCTAAAAAAGCATAAAGCGCTATTGTTTTTTGCCTTAATAATGGCAACTATTAACATCTGTTTTAGTTTGAGTGATTCGATTATTACGGGTAAATTAATGCAAGATTGTGGTGTGGGTATAGCTAAATATAAAGGTCATGAAATGGCATTTATTAAGGCGGTTGGTTTCTGGCTGATGCTTTCACTTGGCGCAGCTATGGTTTCTCGTTTAACCAAAAACTTTCAGGATTATTTCACCAATATTGTTATTCAACGAACGGGAGCCGAAATGTATACAGACGGAATCAAAAAATCCTTGGATTTGCCCTATGAAGATTTTGAAGATCAACGCAGTGGCGAAACCTTAAGTCGATTGCAAAAAGTGCGTACCGATTCTGAAAAGCTAATTACGTTGTCTATTTCATTGATTTTTCAAACCATTGTTGGTTTTGTTTTTGTGATTATCTATATCTCCCGAATTGATTATCGAATTTCTTTTATCTTCTTAATATCAGCTCCCATCATTGCTGTTTTGAGTTCTTTTTTAGGAAAAAAGATTAAAATTATTTCACGACGAATCGTTTCTCAAACCAACTCTCTGGCGGGTTCGACCACCGAAAGTTTACGAAACATTGAACTCGTAAAAAGTTTGGGATTGACCCAACAAGAAGAAAAAAGGTTGAATTCTAATACTCAAAAAATATTGAGTCTTGAGTTGCAAAAAATTAGGTTTATCCGAAGTTTGAGTTTTATTCAAGGAACTACAGTTCACCTTTTGAGGACTTGTGTGGTTTTTGCCTTGTATTATTTTTTGTTTGGCGACAAAATTTTGGTTGGTGATTTATTAACGATGGTGTTTTTTACTTTCTTTATTTTTGGACCCTTGCAAGAATTGAGTTCTTTTATTATTGTAAGGAACGAAACCAAAGTATCGTTAGAAAATTTTCAGAACCTATTGAATGCCCAATCCGAATTTCGACCTGAAAATCCAAAAGCCTTGACCAAAATTGAATCCTTAGAGTTTTCTAATGTGAGTTTCAAACACAAAACAGCACATTATCCAGCTGTAGAAAATATCAATTTTACGATTAAAAAAGGTGAAACAGTCGCTTTTGTTGGTCCTTCTGGAGCAGGAAAAACAACTTTGGTGAAATTGTTAGTGGGATTATATCCGCCAGCTCATGGCGAGGTACTGTACAATTCGATAAATTCAAAAGCCATAGATTTACTGGAATTGCGTCAACAATTAGGGTTTGTCACTCAAGATGCTCAACTATTTTCTGGAACCATTAGAGAAAATTTACAGTTTGTAAAACCCGATGCTACAGATGCAGAATTGTTTGATGTATTGAAAAGAGCGAGTTGCGAAACCTTATTACAACGTGCCCAAGATGGATTGAATTCTACTATTGGCGAAGGCGGAATCAAAGTTTCAGGAGGAGAAAAACAACGGTTATCTATTGCTCGTGCCATTCTTCGAAATCCAAATTTATTGATTTTTGACGAAGCCACCTCGGCTTTAGATTCTATTACCGAAGAAGAAATTAATTCGACTATCCGAACCATTTCGGACACCAATAGAATTACGGTTTTAATTGCGCATCGCCTTTCGACCATTATGCACGCCGACACGATATTTGTTCTAGAACAAGGCAAGATTATCGAGCAAGGCAAACACGAGGATTTGTTGTTAGAAAAAGGTTTGTATTATGCCATGTGGAGACAACAAATAGGGGAGCGGAAGTAGAGTTTAAAAGAATTGAGTACCAAAAAATCTTAAATATTTTATAAAATTGGTGTAATCAGTGGCAAATAAAACGTCTAACTTTGCCAAAATTTTAAATCAAAATCAAAATGAAAAAAGTAAATGTAATTGTATTACTTGCTTTGGTATTTTCGACAACCCTTTTCGGACAAAAAACATTTACGCTAAGCAGTAAAGATTTGGGTGGTGAAATTACCAAAGTACAAGAGTTTAATGGATTTGGTTGTTCTGGCGAAAATCAATCGCCACAATTGTCATGGAAAAATGCTCCCGAAGGCACAAAGAGTTTCGCCATAACCATGTATGATCCTGACGCACCAACAGGAAGTGGTTTTTGGCATTGGGTAGTTTTTGATATTCCAGCCAATAATAATGAGCTAGTAACAAATGCAGGAAATATCAATTTGAACTTAGCTCCAAAAGGTGCTATACAAAGCGTAACTGATTATGGGATTAAGGGTTTTGGTGGGGCATGTCCGCCAGTTGGTCACGGCTTTCATCAATATATCATCACCGTCTATGCCTTAAAAACCGATACCTTAGGACTTACCGAAAGTACAAATCCAGCAGTGGTTGGGTTTTATCTCTGGAATCAAACTTTGGCAAAAGCGAGTATCGTTGCTTACTACAAACGATAAATGATTTTATACAGCATAAAAAAACGGATTGAAATTTTACTTTCAATCTGTTTTTTTATTCCTAAAATTAAGCTGTTGCTGTAATTATTAAAAAATTATAGTAGTGATAAAATATACAAATTGAATTACACAAAGGCTTACTCGTAGAAATACATCGATTTTAAATGATTTTGATTTTTATTTCCAAATACAGGTTTTGTCGAAATAACCTCTTTAGGGTATCCTTCCTTATCATAGTTGTGTTTTTTTGTAAATGGAACCAAAGACGAAGTTTCTGTGTCTGTATCTAAAAATTTGGTTGAGTTAATTTCAAAAAATGAGGCAACGTTATTTTTAGAAATTATTTCTGAATGATCTAATAATTTATTAAATCCTACAATGTTTCTTAGTGGGTTTAATTTAGTATCATAAACATAATTAAATTCTTCTTTCGAAACAATATTGGCGTTCGTAGTATCGAGAGTTTTCGCGTCTTTAATAATATTATCTGCGGATAAAGATAAAGTGCCGTGAAATAATAAAACAATAGTGCTGTTTACATCAGTAGTTGTTTTTTCGTAAGTAATCGTTCCGTCTGATTGATGGGTATAATTAAGAGTATAATTGTTAGAACTTATCACTTTTGTTAAAAGGTCATTCGTATAAAAATAATCAAATGTTGTTTGTGCCTGAGTGGTTTTATTTAACTCAATTATTTTGGTAATTAAATCGTCTGTATAAGTAAATGTTTTAGTTGTTTCTTCGGATTCGATACTTATAATTTTTTTGCCATCATAAGTAAAGCTGAATGTCGATGAAGTTTCATCTTCATTAACTTCGATAATTTTTTTTACTAATTTCACTTGAATAGTGTCATCAGCATCAGCAGTACACGAAGTCAGTGTAATGACAAAAACGGTAATAAAAAAAAGATAAAATACTTTTTTCATGATTTTAAATGTAGGTTTATGAAATAGAGTGGCTGGGGCATTTTCTATTACAATTCAAATGTAATAAAGGGGTTAGTTTAAAAATAAAATTTTCGATGTACTGTGAATTTATCGGATATACTACAGTTTTTGGATGGTATTTCTCGTTTATTAAAAAAAAATACCCCTTTTAATCTGTTGATTAAAAGGGGTATTAAATATTCCGAATATAATTTACTTCACAAAATCAATGGCTTTTTCTAATGCTTCTTTAATTCCGTTGGTGTTTTTTCCTTTACCTGATGCAAAAAATGGTTGTCCACCACCGTTTCCGTCAATAAATTTGCCTAATTCTTTAATGACAATATTAGCATTTAAGTTTTTTGCTGTTACTAATTCTTTCGAGATATAACAATGTATGTTTGGTACATTATCTTCGGCAGAAGCTAAAACTACAAACACATCGCTTTTTGAATTCCCTAATGATTGTGCTAAATCTTTGGTAGCACTCATGCTTAAATCAACATGTTTTGCTAAAAAGGAAATGCCATTGATTTCTTGAAAATCTGCGACTAAAGTATTTTTTAGTCCATCTATTTTTTCTTTTAGTAATTGCTCAATTTGTTTTTTCAACTTCGCATTATCATCTTGTAGTGAAGTTACTGATTTTAAAACGTCTTGTGGATTTTTAAGTGTCGCTGCAATTTCTGCCAACGTATTTTCTTGATTGGTATAAAAGCTTTTTACGGCATCACCAGTGATAGCCTCTATTCTACGTATTCCGGCTGCAACTGCGCCTTCAGAAATGATCTTGAAATGCCAGATTTCAGCTGTGTTTTTCACGTGAATTCCGCCACATAATTCTTTGCTGTTTCCAAATTCAATCATTCGAACAGTATCTCCATATTTTTCTCCGAACAACGCCATCGCCCCTTTATCTAATGCTTCTTGAATTGGCATGTTTCTGTGCTCTACCAATTGCAATTGCTCTTCAATTTGAGCATTTACAATAGCTTCCACTTGCTTAATTTCATCGTCAGTCATTTTTGCAAAATGAGAAAAATCGAAACGCAAATGTTTTGGATTTACTAAAGACCCTTTTTGCTCAACATGGGTTCCAAGTATGGTTCTCAATGCTAGGTGCATTAAGTGTGTAGCCGAATGATTTTTGGAAGTTAAACTTCTTAATTCTGTATTGACATGGGCAACAAAACTAGCATTTACATTTTCGGGAAGTTGTTTGGCGAAATGCAAAATCAAGTTATTTTCTTTTTTGGTGTCGATAATTTCAATAGCTCCCTCTCCTTTGGAGAGGGTTGGGGTGAGGATTCCTTTATCGCCAACTTGTCCGCCACCTTCTGGATAAAAAGGAGTAGCGTCAAGAACGATTTGGTATAAAACACCATCTTTTTTACTGTCAATTTTACGAAAGCGGGTAATTTTCACATCATTGGTGGTTTGGTCATAACCCACAAAAGTTTCTGTATTTCCTTCGACTAGAATCGTCCAATCATCGGTTGACATTTCTGATGCCGCACGAGAACGTGATTTTTGTTCTTGCATCGCTTTTTCAAAACCAGCTTCGTCTAAACTATATCCTTTTTCTTTTAAAATTAATGATGTTAAATCGATAGGGAAACCAAAAGTATCATACAATTCAAATGCTTTTGTACCATCAATTGTTTTACTTTCAGCTTTCAAAATCAAATTATCTAACAATTGCAATCCTTGATCTAATGTTCTTAAAAAAGAGGCTTCTTCTTCTCGGATTACATTGGTAACCAAAGTTTGTTGGGATTTAATCTCTGGAAAAAATTCTCCCATTTGGTTTGCCAAAACTTCAACCAATTTATAGATAAAGGGTTCTTTGGTATCAAGAAATGTAAATCCGTAACGAATCGCACGGCGCAAAATTCTACGAATTACATAACCTGCGCCAGTGTTGGATGGCAATTGTCCATCGGCAATAGCAAATGCCACCGCACGAACGTGGTCGACAATTACACGAATGGCGATATTGGTTTTCTCCTCGACTGCGCTCGGAGCGACAGTGTTAGGAAAATATTTATAAGCTGTAATTTGTTCTACTTTTTCGATAAGTGGTGTAAAAACATCGGTGTCATAATTGGAAGTTTTTCCTTGTAATGCCATACACAGCCGTTCAAATCCCATTCCTGTATCAACATGTTGTGCTGGTAATTTTTCTAGAGAACCATCGGCTTTGCGGTTGAATTCCATGAAAACATTATTCCAAATTTCAACCACTTGTGGATGATCATTATTGACCAAACTTTTTCCAGAAACTAAAGCTTTTTCTGCAGCAGAACGAATATCCACATGAATTTCGGAACACGGACCACACGGACCTTGGTCGCCCATTTCCCAAAAGTTGTCTTTTTTATTTCCCAATATGATTCGATCTTCATCAATTAATGTTTTCCAAATATCCCAAGATTCTTGGTCAAAAGGCACATTTTCGTCTGGGTTTCCTTCAAAAACAGAAACATATATATTTTCTTTGGGGATTTTATACACTTCGGTCAATAATTCCCATGCCCATGGCAATGCTTCTTTTTTGAAATACCCGCCTGCCGAGTCGGCAGGATTCCCAAAAGACCAGTTTCCTAACATTTCAAACATGGTGTGATGATAGGTATCAAAACCTACATCTTCCAAATCATTATGCTTTCCTGAAACCCGAAGACACTTTTGTGTATCGGCAATTCTTGGACTTTTTGGAGTGGCATTACCAAGGAAATATTCTTTAAACTGAGCCATTCCCGAGTTGTTGAACATCAAGGTAGGGTCGTCTTTTAGAACAATTGGAGCCGAAGGAACAATTAGGTGTCCTTTGCTTTTGAAAAAATCAAGATATTGTTTGCGTACTTCTTGTGATGTCATTTTTTGAAAATTCTGTATTTTGTTACTTTGCTAATCGTTTAATTTGCTCATCAAAATGACGATTAAACAAATTAAAAAAACCAACTTTAATATATTGTTAAAAAAAGGGTGTAACAAATGAAACATTTATTAAATTTGTTCGACTAACTTTTTCAAAGTGCAAAAATAGGGTATTTTAAAATATGGCGAAAGTAAAATATTATTACGATTCCGAAAATCTGGCATATCGAAAAATAATAACCAAAAAAAGAAAGAAATTTGCCTATTTAGTATTGTTTTTATTGGCGTCAGCTTTGTTTGGTTTTTTGGTATTTGTGATTTTGTTGAATACACCTTATTTTGAAACTCCCAAAGATAAAGTTCAGGCTCGGGAAATTGATAATTTGAAATTGCATTATGCTGTTTTAAACAAAAGAATGGATCAAATTGAAGATGTTATTGCTAAACTTGAAGATCGAGACAATAATGTATATAGAGTTTATTTTAATACGGCTCCGATAGCTGATAAAGATCGAAAATCAGGTTTTGGTGGTATGAATCGCTATAAAAAATTAGAAGGATATAACAATTCTAAACTGGTATTAAATACTACAAAAAGAATTGATTTGATAAGTAAAGAATTGTCCGTTCAGTCAAAATCGCTAGATGAAATATTGAAATTGTCCAAAGCTAAGAATAATTTATTAGCAGCGATTCCAGCTATTCAGCCCGTTAGAAATGAAAATTTAAAGCGAGTAGCTTCAGGTTTTGGATATCGTACAGACCCTTTTACAAAAGCTAGAAAAATGCATGAGGGAATGGACTTTACAGCCAAAATGGGAACACCAATTTTTGCAACAGGCGATGGAGTAGTGCAAAAGCTGATAATACAGTTTCAGGTTTTGGAAATCATATTGTTATTCGACATGGGTATGGCTATGAAACCTTATATGGGCATTTAAGTAAGTACAAATGTAGGGCGGGGCAAAGTGTTAAGAGAGGTGATATTATAGGGTTTGTAGGGAGTACCGGAAGGTCAGAAGGACCTCATTTGCACTATGAAGTGCACAAAAACGGTAGGGTGGTTAACCCTATAAATTTTTATTACGGAAATATATCGGCAGTAGAATATGTTGCCATTTCACAATTGGCTAATCAAGAAAATCAATCTTTAGACTAATGCAAATAGAATTACAACCAGACAAGCGGTATTATAGTATTGGCGAATTGGCCAAAGCTTTTGATGTGAATGCTTCACTTATTCGTTTTTGGGATAACGAATTTGACATCCTTAAACCAAAAAAGAATGCAAAAGGAAATCGAATGTTCACTCCAGAAGATGTAATGAACCTAAAACTTATTTATCATTTGGTAAAGGAAAGAGGATTTACACTCGAAGGAGCTAGAACACATTTGAAAGAAGGGCAAAAGAAAACGATGGATAAATATGAAATTATTAGCAAGTTGGAAACAATAAAAGCACAGTTGGCTAGTATTAAGAATGGACTATAGATTTTTGAATAGAAAAAAACTAAATAATAAACTTTAAAAATAAACAAAAATGGATTTTAAAAAATTTTTACCTTGGATTGTTGTAGCGGTTGTAATTATTGGAATTTATAGCTGGGCTAGTGGGATTTATAATAAAGCTGTTACCTATGAACAAGATGTGAAAGAAAGTTGGGGAAATGTTAATACTTCTTACCAAAGAAGAAATGATCTTATCCCAAATTTGGTTAATACCGTAAAAGGATATGCAGAACATGAAAAAAGCACTTTAACAGCTGTGATTGAAGCACGTGCCAAAGCAACATCTATTACAATTGATCCAAAAAATATTACTCCAGAACAATTAGCTGCATTCAATTCGGCACAATCAGGAGTTTCCTCTTCTTTATCAAGATTATTGGTAAGTGTTGAGCAATATCCAAACTTGAAAGCTGATGCAAGTTTTATGAAATTGCAGGATGAATTAGCAAGTACTGAAAATCAAATTTTGACAGCCAGAACCCGTTTTAATGAGGCAGTTAAGCCATATAACAATAATATTAACACTTTTCCAAGAAATATCTTGGCTGGCATATATGGACTTAAAGAAAAACCATATTTCGAAGCAGTAGCTGGAGCTGAAAAACCTGTTGAAGTAAAATTCTAAAAATTAATACAACTTAGATTTTACGAATTGACACAAGATAAATTTGTGAAAATTCGTGAAATTTGTGTTAAAAAAATAAATTTTAATGTCAAAAGTCGAAGAGTTTTTAACCCAAGAAGAAGAACAAGAAATTGTTGAAGCTATTCGCATGGCTGAGAAAGAGACTTCTGGCGAAATTAGAATACACCTAGAAAAAACAACTTCCATAGCTCCTTATGACAGAGCTTTGGAAGTTTTTAATTTTTTAAAAATGGATCAAACCGAACTTAAAAATGGGGTTTTGATTTATCTAGCTGTCAAAGATAAAAAGTTTGCCATTTGTGGTGATAAAGGAATTAATGACCAAGTAGAAGTTGATTTTTGGGATAGTACTAAAGAGGCAATGTCTAATCAATTTAAAAAAGGAAATTTCAAACAAGGTTTAATTGATGGAATTACCATGGCTGGTGAACAATTGCAAAA
>JANMZS010000142.1:0-16160 GCA_031383535.1 Flavobacterium sp. | reverse complement strand
CTTTGCCAATTTGTCTAATATCGCAGTAAATACCCAAGGTGTTTTAACCGAAAGTCTTTTCAAAAGAAACATCATGTCTACTTTTCATGGAGTATGGAGTTTGGCTGGATTTAGTGGCGCCATGCTTGGCATAGGAATGTCTATTGTTAAAATAAGTACCTACTCTCATTTTTTGATTGTTGCTTTTATAGTTATCTTGTTGGTTGCTTTTAATTTTAGCTATTTGATTAAAGCCAAAAAATCGATACCTCAAGTAAAAGAAAAAGGTTTTAGAAAAAGAGATGTTTCTTTAATTCTGTTAGGGATAATAGGTTTTTGTAGTTTGGCTAGCGAAGGAATTATGTTTGATTGGAGTGGGGTTTATTTCAAAGATATTGTAAAAGCACCCATTTCATTAGTCGGTTTTGGCTATACTTCTTTTATGATTATGATGGCGAGTGGTCGGTTTTTTGGCGATGGTTTAATTACTAAATTTGGTCGAAAAAGAGTAATGCAAATCAGTGGAATTCTGATTTCGTCGGGGTTTTTTATAGCCGTATTATTTCCTTATATCATTCCGTCTACCCTAGCTTTTATGATTATAGGATTGGGTGTTTCTACCATCATACCCACACTGTATAGCATTGCGGGAAAACATCCAACTATCCCAACAGGCGAAGCCTTGACGGCAGTTTCTAGTATTAGTTTCCTAGGTTTTTTGATGGGCCCACCCGTAATAGGTTATATTGCTGAATTATTCGGATTGCGCTATTCTTTTGCCTTTATCGGTGTTTTTGGTTTTGTGATTGCCTTGATGGTGTCGAGAATTAAAGCTGTTGAATAGGTTTTGTTTTAATTGTAGAAACACGATCTAATTTATATGCTTACTACACCATAAGTCAATAGCAAATCATTAAATTTGCTGCTTATTCAAACCCATGTTAGAAAAAGAAACCATAAATTTCGAAAAAACCGCCATTGTCGGTATCATTACTCAAAATCAGAGTGAGGAAAAACTTAACGAATATCTTGACGAATTAGAGTTTTTGACCTTTACCGCTGGAGGACAAGTGGTGAAAAGGTTTTCGCAAAAAATGGAACGCCCCAATCCGAAGACTTTTGTCGGTACCGGAAAAATAGAAGAAATTCATCTTTTTGTAAAAGAAAATGATATTTCGACTTTGGTGTTCGATGATGAATTATCACCCTCACAACAAAAGAATATTTCTAAAATAATCGATTGCAAAATCCTAGATAGAACCCACCTCATCTTAGATATTTTTGCCCAAAGAGCCGAAACTTCTTATGCTCGTACTCAGGTAGAACTAGCACAGTGCCAATATTTGTTGCCTCGCCTTTCGGGAATGTGGACTCACCTCGAACGCCAAAAGGGAGGAATCGGGATGCGCGGTCCTGGTGAAACGGAAATTGAAACCGACAGACGTATTGTTCGCGATAGAATTGCTTTACTCAAAGAAAAAATCAAAACCATCGACAAGCAAATGGGAGTGCAACGAGGCAATCGGGGCGCGATGGTTCGTGTGGCTCTAGTGGGTTATACCAATGTTGGCAAATCGACCTTGATGAATGCTGTGGGCAAAAGCGATGTTTTTGTCGAAAACAAACTTTTTGCTACTTTAGACACCACAGTTCGAAAAGTGGTCATCAAAAACCTGCCTTTCTTGTTATCGGATACCGTAGGTTTTATCCGAAAATTACCTACTCAACTTGTAGATTCTTTTAAAAGCACCTTGGACGAGGTTCGTGAAGCGGACTTGTTATTGCACATTGTTGACATTTCACATCCTGAATTTGAAGATCATATCGCCTCGGTAAATCAAACCTTGTTGGATATAAAAGCCAATAACAAACCCACCATTATGGTTTTTAATAAAATTGATGCGTACCAACATTTAACCATCGATGAAGACGATTTAATCACCGAAAAAACACCTAGACATTTCACCCTCGAAGAATGGAAAGAAACCTGGATGAGCCGAGTGGGCGAAGAAAACGCCTTGTTTATTTCGGCGACCCAAAAAGAAAATTTTGAAGAGTTTAGAGAACGCGTTTACGAAGCCGTAAGACAAATTCACATTACCCGTTTTCCTTACAATAAATTTTTATATCCTGATTATAAGGATGCGGTGGAGAAAGAGGAAGAGTAAAATTCTTCCGAATATCTAGATTGCCATTTTGATGAATATTCTTTTAAATATCTTTCCGTATTTTTACACTTTTCTGTAGACTTATACCGTTTAATCTTCAAATTTACTGTAATACTGTTTTTCAATTGCCGTTGACTTTAGTCAACGGAATTTAGGTTGACTATTGAATTGGCTTTAGCCAAAAGAGTTATACAGTTTTGGTTAAAGCCAATAAATGCAACTTCTAAATAACCTTTGGCTTTAGCCAAAGGCAATTAACCCAAAAGAATACAACACTGTTTTATAACGGTATTTTCAAAGATTAAATGATATTATCCCAGGACATAACATTTTTTTAATAGGTAAGTTAACTTTAAATTGACTAGCTTTACGAGCTTAAGAAATTATTTTAATAATTTCTATTGAGTTTCTCCAAAACCTATAAAACAAAACCTATGAACCATAAGGTACTATTAGTAGAAGATAATGAGGGCGATCTCTTTTTGATAAAAGAGGCTTTTAAAGATGCAAATTTTCAAGGGAATATTTCTGAAGTCAAAGACGGACAAGCCGCCATAGATTTTCTTACGAACCTAAAAGAAAATAACGACGAAGCTCCGATTGATCTGATTCTTCTCGACATCAATCTGCCCAAAAAAAATGGTCACGAAGTACTTCATTTTATTAAAAAAACCAATGGATTAAAACAAATTCCCGTGGTAATACTAACAACTTCTTCCTCAAAAATAGATATTAAACTAGCCTATCATAACTTTGCTAACGGTTACATTATAAAACCAACGGATGTTGATCATTTTCAAGAAGCGATTGCGCAAATTAATAACTATTGGTTTACAATTGTTCAATTGCCGGGTTAAAAGGATAAAAATGAAAACAAGTTTTCAAAAATATAAAGTTCTTTTAGATAATTCAGTATCCGCTATTCTGTTTACCAAGCCCGATGGTAGCATTATTGAAGTCAATGAGGCAGCTCAAGAAATGTTTGGCTACAGCCCACAAGAGTTTATCACCCTAGGAAGAAAAGGTATTATTGACCATACCGATGAAAATCTTCCGATACTCATTACCGAAAGAGAAGCAACAGGCAAAATAAAAGGCGAGTTAACGGGCATCAGAAAGAACGGCGAAAAATTTCCTATTCGATTTACTTCAGCACTATTCATAGATGAAGGAGAAGAACTGTATTGTACTACCATACAAGACATTTCGGAACGAAAAAAATCAGAACAGGAAATGGTATTGATGATAGACAATACCGAGGAATCATTCGTATTGTTAGATACCAATTTACGCATCGTTTCATTCAATACACAGTTTCAAAATTTAGGAAAACGATATTTTGGTTTTGACGCAAAAAATGGCGATTATATCATAGATTATGCCCCACAAGACCAAGCACAAGAGCTCAAAGAGTTTTATACCTTAGTACTAAAAGGGTCAAAACAAAAAAAAGAATTAGTAGTCCCAACTGACAATGGGGAGATTAAATACTTTATAATAACCTACACGCCTACAATAGGCAATAACAATGCGGTTACTAGCATATTTATAAGTGCTAGAGATATAACCGAAGAAACCGAAAGCCAACTCGCTATTAAGGAAACCAAAGCCGAGTTGGATAAAATCATGGATTTTTCGCTCGATATCATCTGCACTATTGATGATGAAGGCAAGTTTGTAAAAGTGAGTAATGCTTCCGAGAAAATTTGGGGTTATACACCAGATGAACTTGTTGGGAAAAACTACATCGACTACGTACATCCCGATGACCTGAGAAAGACTTTAATTGCAGCTCATGAGATTATTGCTGGTTTTGATCAAACTAATTTTCAAAACAGGTGTATTAAAAAAGACGGTACAATTGTCCCTGTGATTTGGTCTGCCAAATGGGATGATGCTGAAAAAATGATGTTTTGTATCGCCAAGGATGCTACCGAAAAGGAAAAACAAGAAGCAGCATTAATAGAATCGGAGAAGCTGTATAAAAATCTTTTTGAAAATAGTCCGGTGCCTATGTTGATTTTTGATTTTGAGACGCTTCAAATCATCGATTGTAATGAGGAAACCCTGCTAAAGTATGAGTATACTAAAGAAGAGTTTTTAAAACTAACCATAAAAAATATTCGTCCACCAGAAGATATTGAAAAAATTGAAAAAGCTGTTGCCGATGAAGCTACTTATGGTCAAATACACAAAAATGTTTGGCACCATCAGAAAAAGAATGGAGAAATTATGTTCATGGACATCAGTGCTCATCTAATAACTTATAATGACAGGAGAATGTCATTAGCGATGTTAATTGATGTAACGGATAAGTTAAAAGCAGAAGAACAAAAAGAATTTGAAAAACGCGACAAAGAAGCTTTAATTAACAGCACCAATGATTTGATATGGAGTGTTAGCAAAGATTTTAAACTAATAGCCGCCAATCAAGCCTTTATTAATAGTATCCATGAGCAAATTGGTTTTAACATCAAATCAGGGGATAGCCTTTTGATAGAGGAGGCTTTTTCAATAGAGTATATTAATTTTTGGAAGGCATTTTATTTAAAAACTTTGGCTGGAATCTCATTTAAAGAAGAGGTAAAAAGTCCTCCTACTCTTAACAGGGAAGAAGTTTGGTATGACATTGCGTTTAACCCTATCTATAAAAATGATGAAGTAGTTGGTATTGCTTGTTACGCCAGAAACATAACCGAAAGCAAAAGGTTTGAACAAGAACTCATCAACTCAGAAGAAAAATACCGCTTAGTATTTTGCAATAGCCCAGTACCCAAATGGGTATATGAGCTTGAAACATTAAAAATAGTTGATGTAAATGAAACCGCTATTGAACATTATGGCTATAGCAAAGAAGAGTTTATGTCGATGAATCTTAAAGATTTACGAGCAGAAGAAGAGATTATAAAACTTGAAAAAAGCGTAGGAGAAGCACAGAAAAAAGAAGGTATTTTTCACTCAGGCGTATTTACGCACCGCAAAAAAAATGGTGAATTCATAAAGGTTGAAGTTTCAGGACATAATATAGCCTATCAAGACAAAAAATGTAGAATTGTGGTATGCAATGATGTAACCATAAGAGAGCGAGCCTTGAGTGTTTTGAAGGACAGAGAAGCAAAATTGAGATCTGCACAACAGATAGCCAAACTTGGTTATTGGCAGCTAAATATTGAAACTGGTGATCTATTCTGGTCAACAGAAGTCTATAAAATTTGGGGTTTAAGCAAGAATATAAAACCCAATTTTGAATTGTTTACTTCCACCATACACCCCGATGATATAGACGCTTTTATGAAAGCACAAAATGCAGCTCTAACTGGTGGTATTGAACTTAATATCGAACACAGAATAGTGCTTAAAAATGGTACTGTAAAATGGGTGCATGAAAAAGGGAAGCTTCAAAAAGATAGTGCTAAAAAAAATATTTTGCTAGATGGCACAGTACAGGATATAACCGAGCGCAAGAAGACAGAAGAAAAATTAAACGAAAGCATACTGCGTTATGAAAACGTTACCAAAGCTACCTCAGATGCCATTTGGGATTGGGATATAGTCGCTAATAAAGTTTTTTGGGGAGAAACATTCAATCATTTATTTGGTAAGTTGGATTACGAAACATTATCGGATGAAAATAAAGAAAAAAAACGTTTGCATCCAAATGAAGCCGAAGCGGTTTTGAAAAGTGCTAAGGATGCTATAAAAAGCACTATTTTGAATTGGTCTTACGAACATCGCTATCTTAAAGCGGATGGAAAGTATGCCTATGTTACCAACAGAGCGGTTATAGTTAGAGATGAAAAAGGAAATGCTATCCGTGTTGTTGGAGCTATGCAGGATATAACCCAAAGAAAGCTAGAAGAACAACAATTGAAACTCATGAGTTCTGTGGTGACCAATACCAATGATGCTGTATTGATAACAGAAGCAGAACCCTTTGACGAACCCGGACCGAAGATTTTATACGTAAACGAAGCTTTTACAAAAATGACAGGCTATACAGCTGCAGAAGTAATTGGTAAAAACCCAAGAATATTGCAGGGACCAAAATCAGACAAAAGAGAGCTCGCGCGTTTGCGAAAAGCTCTTGAAAATTGGGAATCGTGTGAAATCACGACCATCAATTATAAAAAAAATGGAGAAGAATTTTGGATTAATTTTACGATTAGTCCAGTAGCAGATGAAAAAGGATGGTTTACCCATTGGATTTCTATCGATAGAGACATAACCATACGCAAAAATGAAGAACTACAAAATGAACTCATAGCAGATATAAGCGCTGTTTTTAATGAGCCTATAAAACTGCATGAAACATTAGATAAAACTTTGCGCCATATTACTGCTTTTGGTGGTTTTTGTTTTGCCGAAGCATGGTTGGTGGGTAGTGATAAAACTATAATAAACAAGGTAAGCACTCATGCAGTAACAGACAATATGAAATTGTTTCTAGAAGAAACAAATGCTATAGATACTTCAATTGAAGGGGAGGGTTTTGCAGGCATCGTTGCCAAAACCAAAGAGATTATACTATGGGGAGATCTTGCTAACCAAAAACAACTTAGACGAAGAGAAGCTACGCTCAAATATGGTTTAAAAACACTAATAGGTTTGCCTATGCTCCATAACAATGAAGTTATTGGGGTACTTGCTTTTGGACTAGATTTCGAAGTTCAGGATACTACGAAATACTTAACCTTGTTTAAAGCATTGGTTAATTATTTAGCTCCCGAAATAAAACGAAAACAACTCGAACAAGAATTGAATCAACTGTTCAACTTTGCACCTGATGTGATTGTAATAGTTGGTTTAGATGGCTATTTTAAAAGAATAAATCCAGCAGCTTGCAAAATTCTTGGCTACACACAAGAAGAGCTATGTTCCGTTCCTTATGCTGACTTTATTCACCCAGAGGATAAAAATATAACCAATGATGAATTAGAAATAGTTTTAGAAAACAACCATACATTTTATTTTGAAAACAGGTATATCACCAAATCAGGCAAAATAAAATGGCTGACTTGGAATGCTACTTATTCCAAGGAAGAAAACAGCATCTATGCTGTTGCCAAAGACATAACGGAAAAGAAAGAATTAGAAGATTTATTAAAAAAAGCCAATGAACTAGCCAAAATTGGCGGTTGGGAAGTAGATCTACAAACCAATACTGTTTTTTGGTCGGATATTACTAAAGAAATCCATGAAGTTACACCCGATTATGTTCCTAAGTTGAAAACAGGAATTAATTTTTATAAAAAAGGAACTCATAGAAAGGCGATAAGTCAATACGTCAAGCAGGCTTTTGAAAATGGTGCTAAATGGGACGATGAATTTCAAATTATTACCGCCAAAGGAAACGAACGCTGGGTTAGGGTTATAGGAGAAGTGGAAAAAGTAAACGGCAATTACAATAGAATGTATGGTAGTTTTCAAGATATTAACGAAAGAAAGATAGCAGAAGAAAAGATTAAGAACAGTGAAGAAAGACGAACGTTAATTATGAATGCTGCCTTAGACGCGATTATTTGCATAGACAATAAAGGAATGATTACCTTTTGGAATCCACAAGCAGAACAAATATTTGGCTGGAGCGAAAATGAAGTTATGGGCAAGCTACTCTCCAGTATCATTATTCCAGAATCCCATCGTGTTCTACATGATAATGGCATGAAAAATTATCTCAAAACTGGAAATGGACCTGTCCTAAATGTATTACTCCAGCTAAGTGCGAAGCGAAAAGGAGGTGAGGAATTTCCAATTGAACTAACAGTCTTGCCTTTGCGACAAGATGGAGAAGAATTCTTCTGCGCCTTTATCAGAGATATTACAGAAAGAAAAACCTATGAAACCCGATTGATTGAATTGAATGAAAGTCTGAAAAAGCAAAAGGCAGAACTTGTTGTTTCTAATCAAGAATTGGAACAGTTTGCTAATATTGCTTCTCACGATTTGCAAGAACCACTTCGTATGGTCACCAGTTTCTTGACTCTTTTGGATAAAAAACATGGACAGAATTTTGATGAGGATGCCAAAAAATATGTTCATTATGCTGTTGATGGAGCCAAAAGAATGCGACAGCTTATACTAGATCTTTTAGAATATTCAACAATTGGGAAAACAGAACAAAACATTGTGTTGATTAATCTTAATGAATTAATTGATGAAATTAAAATTCTTTATTCAAAAAAACTTGAAGAACTTGGTGCTACCCTACAAATAGAAAGTCTCCCATCGCTAAAATGGCACAAAGCACCTGTTTTTCAGTTGTTTCAAAACCTTATTAGCAATGCTCTTAAATATAACCGTAAAGGGATTTCACCAGAAATAAAAATTGCGGTTATTTCAGTAAATAATTATTGGCAGTTTTCGGTGGAAGATAACGGTATTGGTATTGAAAAAGAGTATTTCGAAAAAATATTTGTTATTTTTCAAAGATTACATAACAAGGATGAATACTCGGGTACGGGAATGGGATTGGCACTAACTAAAAAAATTGTGGAGTCATTGGGGGGTAAAATTTGGTTAGAATCAACTGTTAATAAAGGCAGTACATTTTATTTTACCATACCAAAGAATACTATTTAAAAATTTCATCAAGTTGACAACTAGTGAACTATTTAAATTATATTTATATGTTTTTCATTTCGCATGACTTAACATAAAAGCTATTATTATCGCAGAAAAAGAGGTTAGTTTCGGAATTACGAGATTTTTTTATATTTATAATCATTTTATAAAATTATAGTATGCTTAATCATAGAGAATCTTTAAGAATTAAGACATTAGAAGATTATGATGTTTTGGATACAGTGCCAGAGCAAATGTTTGATGACATTACTGCCATAGCTTCTTATATCTGTAATATGCCTATTGCCTTGATTAGTTTACTTGACGAAAAGCGACAATTTTTTAAATCTCATTTAGGAATCGTGCTAAATGAAACTCCTATAGAACATTCGTTTTGTGTTCACGCGTTAGAAAAACCAGAAAATATTTTTATTGTTGAAGATGCAAGATTAGATGATCGATTCAAAAATAATCCTTTGGTTACCTCAAATCCTAATATTGTTTCCTATTATGGAATGCCACTTTCTTCTAGAAGAGGTGTAACCTTTGGGACATTATGCGTGATTGACAACAAGATGCATTTTATTATCCGATGAGCAAAAAAAAGCGTTGCAAAGCCTTTCTAAACAAGTTGTTCATTTGTTAGAACTTAGAAAAGCTAATAAATTATTGAAAGAATATCAAACTCAAGTAGAAAATTATTCTAATAGCATGGAAGATTTTTCCTATATGGCAGCCCACGATCTCAAAGCTCCTATAGGATCTATTCGTTCCTTATTAAAATTCATTGAAGAAAACCATCAGGATATTTGGGATGAACAAGATGAGGAATATTTTATGTTTATTTACGAAAGTGTAGAAAAAATGAATTCCTTAATTGTTGATTTGTTAGACTTTGCCAAAATTGATAGTACTAGTCAAGAAACCAAAGAAAAAATCAATGTTAAAGAATTGATATTTAGTATTTTTAAAACATATACCACAGGAATTGAAACCCATAAGCCGATTCTAAATTGTGCCGACATTCCTGAAATAGTATCTTCAAAAATTACATTAACGGTTCTTTTTCAAAACCTGTTAGGTAATGCTATTAAATACCAAGCAAAAAATAATGTTCCGAATATCAATATCACTTTTTCTGAAACAGAAACGGACTGGATATTTAATGTTCAAGATAATGGTATCGGAATTAAAGAAGAACATTTAGATATAATTTTCAAACCCTTTAAAAGGCTTCATGGGCAATCTGAATTTGCCGGAAACGGACTTGGTCTAGCTGCTTGTAAAAAAATAATTCATAATTTAAATGGAGAAATATGGGTAAAATCTGTCATAGGAGAAGGAACTATTGTGAGTTTTTCAATCCCTAAATAATTCCAAACACATTTTAAAACAGTCAAATTGTAATGTAAAGCTTCCAGCCTTTAAAAGGCTGGAAGCTTTACATTATATAAGACTAAAAACCGTAATTAACTCCTAAACCAATAAGCTGACGAGTTTGCACTTTAGCATAATCTAAGCCAGTAGCATGAGCATTGTCATCAAATATAGTTTGTAAAACAAAATTGGTTGACAAGAATTTGTTGATTTTCATAGTGATGTTTAGCGTATAATCTACATCTATATTTTGAGGGCTATCTAAATAATTAGTATATAAATTCAAAATATTTTCTACATTCACATTGGTGGCTAAATTGAATTTATAATATCCATTGATGGCTGCTCCAAATTCATATCGAGTAGTGTCGCCTTGCTCTACTCCAAAAGAAGATGAAGTTTGGGTGAATTGTGAATTAACAACAATTAATTTTGAAGTAATTGGAGCGAAATTAAATTTTAAATTGTCGCTTTTTTTCCACAGCATACCCGGACCAAATTGAAAATAAGCAGGAGAAAAGAAATGAGAAGTTTTTACACCCGATTCAAATCCTGAATCGAGTTGGGTGCTGAAATTTAAAAAGGCTGAGTAAAACCAATATCCAGATGTAGCCGTTTTTTTACCAAGTAAGGAATTGTACTGTAATCGATCATCTGATTTTTGCATTTCTTGGCCCTTAATTTTTGTAAGACCATAACCTGCAATAATTTTGTTATCCCAATTCCAATTGTCTTTTTTATAATTGAAATCATAATTGAGTCCGATATTCCCTGAAATATTACTTTGTCCGCCAGCTAACCAGTTATTGAAGGTAGCTTGATTGACCAAAAAAGTAAATGTTCCCTTTTTTACCCAACCATTAGGCTTTCCGTCAAGTAATTTTGCGGCCGCTTCTTCGTTTTTCTTTAATAATTCCTTTTCGTTTAACTGAGCAAAAACGCCATTATATGCCACAAGAAACAGGGCTGATAGTATGATTTTTTTCATATGTTGATATTTATTGTTTTTCTTCGGTCATATGTAATGAGCATATCATCATTGGTTTTTGCAACCAATTATTAGGTAATGCTCATTTCATATTTAGATTATTTTTTAAACGCAAAGATATTATTCAAAAAGACTCTAGCAAATTTAAATTATTTGCTTTTTTTAAATAAAGGCACTGCTGAACAAGCCTCGCCATACATAATGCTTCTCGCAAAAGGCTGTAAATAAGAGGCCGCCATGATATAAGCGCTCTCGGGAACAGGCTTTTTTGAACATCCTTTAATGATGATGGGTTTGTCTTTATAAATGGAATAATCCAATGTAGCTAAAATTTCTTGGTAGAGGCTGGTATCTAAATCCTCGAAATTTCCACTCACTACTTTTTTGGCAAAAGGAGCTACATGAATGGCTACTAATAGTTTTGCCCATGCAGGTAGAATAGCATCCGTACTGCAATAAATAGCCACCAACTGATCTTGATATTGAGACCAATCTTGATTTTTTAGGTGTTCTCGAAAGTCTTTTTCTTTTAATAAAAATCCTTCGAGTAACCATTGCGATATATCAATTTGAGTTCGAACTCCCTTTGGGTAATAGTCTTCCAGATCGAAAACAACTAATGAAGAGCTGGCTACTTTATTTACTATTTCTTCCATTTTTATTTTTTGCTCCTTCCCTTTGGGAAGGTTGGGATGGGCTACAGCATTCCCAATTCTAATTTAGCTTCTTCACTCATTAAATCCTTGCTCCAAGGTGGATCAAAGGTAATTTCAACCTCAGCATCTTTAACATGCTCAATCGATTTTATTTTCTCCTCTACTTCACGAGGTAAACTTTCGGCAACAGGACAGTTGGGTGAGGTTAATGTCATCAGGATTTTTACTTCATAATCGGTATTGACCATCACGTCATAAATTAATCCTAATTCATAAATATCCACAGGAATCTCTGGATCATAGATGGTTTTTAATTTTGCTACAATTTCAGTTCCTAGGTCATTAGTGTCTATTTCTTGTTCCATAATTATTTATTTTTTGTGTCAAATGCCAATGCGTACATTTTTATGTTTTTTATCATCGATACTAATCCGTTGGCGCGTGTGGGTGATAAATGCTCTTTTAGTCCGATTTTGTCAATAAAATCAGTGTCTGCGGCTAAAATATCAAATGCTTTTTGGTTAGAAAAAACCCGAATCAGAATGGCAATAATTCCTTTGGTTAAAATAGCATCGCTATCGGCAGTAAAAACTATTTTATCTTCATTTTGTTCTCCTTTGAGCCACACTTTCGATTGGCATCCTTTGATGATATTATCCTCTGTTTTGAATTCTTCTTGAATTAACGGTAATTTTTTACCTAAATCAATAATATATTCATAGCGTTGCATCCAATCATCAAACATCGAAAACTCATCTATTATTTCTTCTTGTATTTCTTTAATACTCATTATTATTCTTTAACAAATGAATTGATTTTGTCTACAAATTTTTTTATTTCTGCAGGTGGATTCCCATGATCGAATGCGCTTGATTCGTATTCTTTATCTTTATATACTATTTTTAAATTTCCAATAGCGGCACCATCATAAAATCGTTTTTCGGTTGGTGATTTTAATGTGGATATTCCTTTTAAATCTAAAGTTTTGAACGAAGTGATTAATTCTTCCCAGTCAGCATCAGTAATTTTCGTTTGAGCAGCATTATTATTGCCGTTTCTATCTTTTGTCATGCTAATCATTTGGTCTTTGATACTAATCTTCATATAAAAACCTCTGGTACTAGCTGTATACTCTACGGCTGTGTTTTTCAAATCTTTGTTGGTTTGACTGGAACAGCTTTTGCCTAAACAGAAAGTTAATAAAATCATCGAAAGTAGTTTCATTATATTATTTTTAAGTTAACATTTGTTGGGCTTTCTTCACCGCTTCTACCATAACGTCAATTTCTTCTTTGGTATTATAAAAGGCAAAACTAGCTCTTATAGTTCCTGGAATTTTGAAAAAATCCATTACGGGTTGGGCGCAATGATGACCAGTTCGAACCGCAATTCCTAATTTGTCTACAATCGTGCCAATATCATAGGGATGAATGCCTTCAATATTAAAAGAAATTACGGATGTTTTTTCCTTAGCTGTACCAAAAATTTTCAACCCCTCGATTTCCAATAATCGTTTTGTAGCATAGTTTACCAATTCGTTTTCTTGAATTTGTATAGTGTCAAAACCAATAGAATTTAAATAATCTACTGCCGTTCCTAGAACAATTCCTCCAGCAATATTGGGTGTTCCCGCTTCAAATTTATGAGGCAATTCGGCATAAGTAGTTTTCTCGAAAGATACTTCCTTAATCATTTCGCCACCGCCTTGATAAGGAGGCAATTTGTTTAACCAGGCTTCTTTTCCGTATAAAATTCCGGTTCCCGTTGGACCACACATTTTGTGTCCAGAAAACACATAAAAATCACAATCCAATGCCTGTACATCGGGTTTTAAATGCGGAACAGCTTGTGCACCATCAATTAAAACAGCAGCGCCAAATTCATGGGCTTTGTCAATCATATATTTGATAGGATTGATAGTTCCTAAGGCATTCGAAATATGGTTTACGGTGACCATTTTTGTTTTATGAGAAAGCAATTTTTCGTATTCGGATACAATTAATTCTCCATTTTCGTTCATCGGAATTACCCGTAAACTAGCTCCCGTTTTTTCGCATAACATTTGCCAAGGCACAATATTACTATGGTGTTCCATCGCAGATACTAATACTTCATCGCCAGATTTTAAAATCGAAGCAAAACCATTGGCGACAGCATTAATTCCGTGAGTTGTTCCAGAAGTAAAAATCACTTCGTGAGGAAATTTTGCGTTTATATGCTTTTGAATTTTGTTTCTAGACTCTTCATAGGCATCAGTAGCTAATTGACTTAAAGTGTGAACCCCACGGTGAATATTGGCATTGATTTCTTGGTAATAGTTGGAAATGGCATCTATCACAACTTGTGGTTTTTGTGAAGTAGCACCATTGTCAAAATAAACTAATGGCTTTCCGTTTATGTTTCGGGAAAGTATTGGGAAATCGGCTCTAATTTTATGGATATCTAACATGGCTTTATTTAGAAAAATTCTAAATACAAAAGTAGTAAAACTTCGAGGGATTATTACCAAACAGCTGTTAATAATTAGTTTAAATTTTTACATTTACTACAAATATAACTTACTCATTATTACATGAAAACAATCTTGAAATTTTTAGGAATTGCCTTATTGGCTTTTGTGCTGTTTTTTGGATATACCACCTATCCGAAACTCGACTTGATTTCTGGCTTTTCAGCCAAAAGTGTAGCGTCTGGACATTTTATAGACAATCGTTCTCTGAAAATAATTGAAAGCGGAGACAATGATATTGATTTGATTGACTTGGCTAAAAATACGATTTACGAAAACGGAAAATTTGCCATGGCATCAATTTATGGACTTAAAGAACGAAAAGCCATATATCGCAAAGGTTTAGGAGCGACATTAATTAATGAAGATGTTGATGTTTCAAAACCCTATAACGTTCCAAAAAGGACTAAAATTTCAACTAATTTACCTTTCCCTTATGGAAATAAAGAGCCAAAAACCTGCCTGCCGAATGGCATGGATACCATTTTTGAGAACATTGATTATGCCCAACTCGAAAAGGCTGTCGCCAATGCTTTCGACAAAAAGGGCATAAAAGACAAGCGAACACGTTCAGTACTTGTGGTTTATAAAGACAAAATCATAGCCGAAAAATACGATACGGGTTTCGATAAAAATTCTAAAATTTTAGGCTGGTCAATGACCAAGAGTATTACAAGCGCCCTATTTGGGGTACTTGATAAGCAGGGAAAATTTGATATTTATAAACCTGCGCCCGTTCCTGAATGGGCAACAGATGATCGAAAAAATATTACGACCAATGATTTATTGCACATGAATTCAGGCTTGGAATGGGAAGAGGATTACACTAAAATTTCGGATGTGACCAAAATGCTTTTTCAAGCGGAAGATATGACACAATCTCAAATCGGTAAACCTCTGGTTGGAAAACCAAATAATAGCTGGAATTATTCTTCGGGAACTACAAATTTGTTGTCAGGAATATTGAGAAAGCAGTTCAAAACACATCAGGAATATCTTGATTTTTGGTATTCAGCATTAATTGATAAAATCGGTATGAACTCTATGCTGGTCGAAACCGATATGGCTGGAAATTATGTTGGTTCGTCCTATGGCTGGGCAACAACACGTGATTGGGCAAAATTTGGTTTGTTGTATTTGCATAAAGGCAATTGGAATGGGGAGCAAATCCTAAGCGAAAACTGGGTCAACTATTCGGCTATGCCCACGAATACTTCAAACGGAGGTTATGGCGCCCAATTTTGGCTAAACAAAGGTGGCAAATTTCCTAATGTACCGAGTAATTTGTTCTATTGTAGCGGATATCAGGGACAAATGGTGGCAATTTTTCCATCGCATGATCTTGTTGTTGTGCGTATGGGATTAAGCAGTGAATTTGATTTTGACAGTTTTTTGAGTGGGATTGTGGGGAGTTTGAAATCGAAATAATAAACTTTATGAAAAAATATGTACTTCTTTTTTTGATAATCTTTCTTACTTCTTGTTCAAAAAATTATGAACAAAATTATGATAATTATAAAGATTTTTTAAAACAAAACCAGCGAAATAAAGGTTGGTTTCCAGCATTAATTTCAAAGGATGCTTTTAATTTGAAGAGTTCTTCATCATTGGATCCATTTTATAATTTTGGTGTTTTTGAATATACAAATGAAAATTATTATGACACTATTTTTAAAAAACAAAATGAAGTGAAAATTAGTATTTCTGATTTTGAAAAAAAAAATATTGAAAGTAAGCCAAATTGGTTTTTGGATATTACAGAAAACAAAGATTTAAAAGTTGTAAAATATGAAAACTTTATTTTGGTCAAAGGCAATAAAGAAAAGAAAATTTACTTTGTTTTATCTGACGGAGTGAATTTTGATAGACTGATAAAAAAACACCTCAAAATCAATAAATTTAACCACAAAGGGCACAAAGTT
>JANMZS010000136.1:0-13161 GCA_031383535.1 Flavobacterium sp. | reverse complement strand
GTTAGAATCATAACATGAGTTCCTGCTTTGACAACAATACAATTTTGGATGTTTTTTATCGGAAAAACTTCGTCGGCATCACCATGAATATGAATTACATTTTTATCAATTTCTGTTCTTTCCCACAAAATCACTTGCTCTATTGCCCAATCAAGATAATGAATATCTCGAACAGATAAAAACTTTTCGTAGCGTTTTATTTTACTGCTAATTTTTTTTCCAAAAGAGAATTTCGCTAAGTTTTCAATATTCAAAAGTAAACTAGTAGGAATTAATTTATAAGCCTTTGTTGTTTTCGCTAGTTTTAAACTAATAGGGAACTCTTGATTCGATTTTATACTCGAAATTATGATTAGCTTTCTCACCTTTAGAAACTGGGCCATTTCTTGAACCAAAATCCCCCCGAAGGAAACACCTATCAACACTGGATTTTCATGTTTGACTTTTATTGCTATTCGCTTGGCATATTGCGAAAGTGTTTCTTCAAGTAATGGAATTTCCCATTCTAGTAATATGATTTCAAACTGATCTTGAGGCAACGAAATGGATTCAAAAATAGCAGAGCTAGCTGCCAAACCTGGCATAAAATATACTGGAATTTTATTCATATTTGAAGTTGCAATTACTTAATTATGTGAAATTAACGTATTTATTAACGCCTACTATAATACTAAAGCCTTATTGAAGTTAAATATACAAATCGAAATTGACTTCGAAAACGAAATCGTTTGGTATTGAAAATCAAATCGTTATATTTGCAACTTGTGATATATAAATTTCTTGTCAAGAAAAAAAATAATTATCGTTATGGAAACAACATTTAGCATCGAAATCAAAGACAATACTTTCGCCAGACAATTTGAAACTAGCACCGAAAAGGGATTAGTAACTGTTGAATATTCATTTCAAGAGAAAAAAATATTCTTAACGAGAATCAATGTTCCAGAAGGCTTTGATGATGAGGAATTTACCACCCATTTTCTTAAAGAAATCATGGCTATTGCCATAGAAAGAAAATTAAAAGTGGTTCCAATACTACCTAAAATTGTTGTTTTCTTCAAAAAAAATCCAATTTACAAAGAATTACTTCCTCCCGGAATAAGACTTTAATTTTATTTCTCAATTTCTCTCAAGCTCTCCATTTTCTTGTGCGCTAAGAAACCAGCTATATCTTCAAAATGCTCTTTTACCCGCTTATTGCCAAATTCAAAAACCTTAGTCGCTAAGCCGTCTAAGAAATCTCTATCGTGCGAAACTAGTATTAAAGTGCCGTCAAAATCACGCAACGCATCTTTGATAATATCCTTAGTTTTCATATCTAAATGATTTGAAGGCTCATCGAGAATCAATAAATTCACTGGTTCCAACAATAGTTTTATCATCGCCAAACGTGTCTTTTCACCTCCCGAAAGCACTTTTACTTTCTTAGTTACATCATCGCCATGAAACATGAAAGCTCCTAGAATATCCTTGATTTTAGTACGAACATCACCCACGGCAATATCATCTATGGTTTCGAAAATCGTAGCATTTTCATCCAATAAAGCAGCTTGATTTTGAGCAAAATAGCCAATTTGAGCATTATGACCAATTTCTACAGAACCACTATCAACGCCAATTTCTTTCATAATAGCTTTAATCATAGTAGATTTTCCTTCTCCATTTTTGCCCACGAAAGCGACTTTTTGCCCTCTCTCGATAACAATATTGGCATCCTTAAAAACTACATGATTGCCATAAGACTTTGACATTTCTTTTACAATAACAGGATATTGACCCGATCTAACTGCAGGTGGAAATTTTAATTTTAATGCCGAAGTATCTACCTCATCAACCTGAACAATAACCAATTTCTCGAGCATTTTAACACGAGATTGAACCGCATCGGTTTTAGAAAAAGTACCTTTAAAACGATCTATAAAAGTTCTGTTATCGGCAATCATACGCTGTTGCTCATCATAAGCTTTTTGCTGATGCAAACGACGGTCTTTCCTGAGTTCTAAATAATGAGAATATTTGGCTTTGTAATCATAAATGCGCCCCATTGTTACTTCGATGGTACGATTGGTAATATTATCGACAAAGGCTCTGTCGTGAGAAATGACCACAACGGCTTTGGCAGAATTAATCAAGAAATCCTCCAGCCATTGAATACTTTCAATATCCATGTGGTTTGTGGGTTCATCAAGCAAAATCAAATCGGGTTTTCGCAATAGGATTTTAGCCAATTCAATTCTCATTCTCCAACCTCCTGAAAACTCCGATGTCTGACGCTTAAAATCGTCGCGAACAAAACCAAGTCCTAATAATATTTTTTCTATTTCCGCTTCATAGTTTACTTCTTCAATAGCATAGAATTTCTCGCTTAAATCCGAAACACGTTCTATCAGTTTCATATAGGCATCACTTTCATAGTCAGTTCGAATAGTCAGTTGCTCATTGATTTCGTCCATTTCTGACTTCATATTGAAGATTTCTCCAAAGGCTTTAGCGGCCTCTTCGACAACTGTTGCTCCATCGGTAGTCAACAAATGTTGAGGCAAATAAGCTATTATTGCTTCTTTTGGTGCCGAGACATTTCCGGTTGATGGCTTGCTTTGCCCTGCAATAATTTTAAGCAGTGTTGATTTTCCCGCTCCGTTTTTACCCATAAGGGCAATTTTATCATTTTCGTTTATGGCAAAAGAAACATCACTAAATAAGGTAGTTCCGCCAAATTGTACGGAGACATCGTTGATTGTAATCATCAGAAAAGGTTATGTGGTTAGCCCTTCGACTGCGCTCAGGGTGACAAACCGTTTAAAAATTAAAAAGTGCAAAGATAGATTAATTAAGTAGACAATTTTGAATTCTTAAATGCTAAAAAGCATATCCAAGATTAACGGAGAAAGGGATTTTGACCCCAGGATTTTGAGTAAAAATATTGCCATTGGAATAATGACCAATTTTAAATTCTATATTTGAATTACGTTGTTCTCCAAAATAGAAACCAAGCCCCATATTATCCTGAAAAGTAAATTTCTCGCCAATAGCAACATCATCAATCATCGTTTTCGAGATAAAACTTGGCCCAGCTATTGAATAGTAGATATAAGAATCAAAAGGTTTGCTATGCCAAAAATTAAATCTAAAAACAGGATAGGCCGCAATGGTATAAAAACTTTCTTTCTTGAGGTTACTTTCAAAATAAGAAGCTCCCACGCCCCAATCTATTGAAAAATACTTGGCGGTATTGTAAATATTTTGGCGGTAATCAATACTAAGTCCGTGACGTGCTTCCGCCTCTCCACCCCAAAAAATGGGAATACTCGAAAATGAATTATTGATAGCATAACCCAAAATAAGACTCGAATACCCCAATTGAAATAAATGCTTTGGGGGGAAAACAATAGATTCGGCTTCTTGCCTCTTTTTCTCAATTCTTTCGGGAGACAATCGATTTAAATTATACGAAAATCCAGTAGAAACAAATGAAATGGCTGGCTGTTTAACTACTTTCTTTTCTGGGGAAAAAATGGTACTTACTAAAAGGCTCATTTTAGAATTCAAATTGTATTTAAAACCTCCTCCAAAAAGACAACTACTGTAATTTGCTTTTTTCACAAGTACATCCCCATTCCGAAGATTAATCCCTCCGAGTCTGGTGATAATACCTAAACCAAATTCTCCAAATACATGAATTTTTTTTGCAACTGGCACTTGGGCTTTTACAGTTAGCCCTGCAACATTCATCCAAACAGAAGTTGATTGAGTAGCATTATTATTGGCATACTTATAATTTACCCAACTTACGGGTCGCATATAACTGATTTGAGCAGAAAGATAATTATTGAATTTATATCCAAACAATACCAATCTTACCGCAGTATGAGGCACATCAACAGACTGGAATTCATAATCGGGCAAAGACTCCAATTGCGATTGGGTAAAATTATAATTAATAGAACCCACATTAACTTCAAAATAAGATTTTTGTAACAAAGGAGGCAATTGAAATCGTTCGTCTTGGGCGAAAGAACTATTCAGACAAAGAAAAAAGAATATTATTATTATGTTGTTCAATCTCATTTTATTGATTGTTAAGACAATTCAAACTCTATTATTAACCCGTTGGGTGTAATTCAATTTTTTTATTTTTTTAACCACATAGATTGCTTCGCCTATTCGTCCCGCAAAACAGCGGGACTCGGGTCATAGATTTTGAAAATTAAGAAAAGAAGTTTCACTTTTTTTTTAGAATACAGAGCTAGTTGAACCCATAAAATGGGCTATCAAACTCTTTTTTCTATGAACCTGCCTGTCGGCAGACAGGTCTATGTGGTTTAATTTTTAAATTCATTGGTTTATTTGAATTTTTATGAATTACACCCAACAGGTTATTATTATTTTAATTCAATATAAATCGACGCACCACTTCGGCTACACCGTGGTTGTTGTTTGATGCAACGATAACATCACCAAATTCTCTTAATTCAGGATCAACATTTTCTACCCAAACACCCAAACCTGCATACCGAACCATAGTTAAATCGTTTCCAGCATTTCCAACAGCAATGATTTCGCTTTGATGAATATTAAGCTTTTTGGCTAAAATTTCGATAGCAGCTCCTTTATGAACACCGTTAGGTGCGGCTTCTAAGAAAAAGGGTTTCGACATGCAAACACTCAAATCGGGCATGGCTACTTTTAATACCGGCTCAACATTTTTGAGATAACTGGGTTCTTCAAGCAACAAACATTTGACCGCCGAAGTGGTTACTGCTTCCTTAAAATTTGGAACAATAATTAATTCTAAACCTGTAATCGTACTTTCGATATCGATGTATTCTGAATGTCTTTCGCTTATAATTTGTCCGTTCAAATACGTTATAATATGGGTGTTATTTTCTTGACTAAAATCATAAAGAGTATGAATCTGTTCTTTTGATAATGAATGTTCAAAAAGCACTTTATCTTCTTTTAAGTCGGTAATTGTAGAACCGTTAAATGAAATCATATACGAATTATTGATATCGCATTGCAATTCTTTGGCATACGCAATCATCGCAGAAGTTGGTCTGCCTGAAGCCAAAACCACATAAACCCCCATTTCTTGGGCTTTTAAAAGCATCGCCTTATTTTCGATTGAAATTTCGTGATTATCTGTTAATAGGGTATCATCCATATCAACCACCAACATTTTGTATTTCATTTCTAATTTTTTGAGTTGGGGCAAATATAAAATTGTTTTCTTTAAATAATTAAAATAACTAAAGTAACATAAACAAAATATGAATATTTAATGAAATTTAAAATAAATTATAAAATTGTATAATTGAAAACTAATTTCTATTTTTAGAAATTTAATCCCATGGTATGATAGAAATAGATTTTGAAAAAGAAAATAAAGCAATTACTCACGAATACAAAGAGTTACTTCGCATTAGTTATCAAACTTTAACTGTCGAAGACAAAAAACTCATTCGGAAAGCTTTTGATGTTGCCGTAGATGCCCATAAAGATCAAAGACGAAAATCGGGCGAAGCCTATATATTCCACCCCATTGCTGTTGCCAAAATTGTAGCTTCAGAAATTGGCTTGGGAGCTACTGCTATTGCTGCAGCTTTAATGCACGATGTTGTTGAAGACACACCCATTTCTGTAGACGATATTGAACGAATGTTTGATTCAAAAGTAGCGCAACTTGTTGATGGATTAACAAAAATTTCGAAGGTTCAAAAAGAAATGAATGTCTCGATGCAGGCTGAGAATTTTCGCAAAATGATTCTTACCTTAAATGATGATGTTCGAGTAATTCTAATAAAAATTGCCGACCGATTGCATAATATGCAAACCATGGATTCGATGGAAGGTTCCAAACAAGTGAAACTAGCTTCAGAAACCTTGTATATTTATGCTCCACTGGCGCATAGATTAGGTTTATATAAAATAAAAAACAAGTTGGAAGATCTTGGTTTAAAATATACAGAGCCAGAAGCCTACAATGAAATTCTCGGCAAAATAAAAGAAACTAAAGAGGAACAAGACGAATATATTGCAGATATTTCAGAAGTTCTTTCAAAAGGATTAGATATCGAAGGTATTGATTATATTATAAAAGGCAGACCAAAATCTATCTATTCCATTAGAAGAAAAATGTTGGCCCAAGGTGTAAGTTTCGATGAAGTTTTTGACAAATTTGCTTTACGAATCATCTATAAATCACCACCACAGGAAGAAAAATTTCTGGCTTGGAAAATATATTCTATAGTCACTGATCATTATAGACCGAGCCCAAGTAGGCTGAGGGATTGGATATCATCACCAAAATCTACGGGTTACGAAGCCTTACACATTACTGTTATGGGGCATAAAGGCCGTTGGGTTGAAGTTCAGGTGCGAAGTGAACGTATGGACGAAATAGCCGAAAAAGGCTATGCCGCTCATTATAAATATAAAAATGGAGATTCCGAAGAAGGCGGTTTAGACGCTTGGCTCAATTTACTAAAAGAAGCTTTAGAAAATTCAGAGTCAAATGCCGTTGATTTTGTGGAGGATTTCAAGTTGAATTTATATTCAAAAGAAATCTATGTTTTTACCCCAAAAGGAGAAATAAAATCATTACCCAAAGGCGCAACATCACTAGATTTTGCTTTTAGTATTCACTCCGAAATGGGAATTAGAACCAGAGGAACCCGTGTAAACGGAAAATTAGTACCGTTAAATTACGAATTAAAAAGTGGCGATCAAATTGAAATTATCACTTCTCAATATCAAAAACCAACGCTAAACTGGCTTGATTATGTGACCACTTCAAGGGCAAAAAATAAAATAAAAAATGTTCTTAACGAAAATACTAAGAAAATTGCCGAAGAAGGAAAAGAAATACTAACTCGAAAACTAAAACATTTAAAAATAACTTTAAGTGAATCGGTTGTCAATGAATTGGTTATTTTTTTTAAATTAAAAACGAGTTTAGATTTGTTTTACCGCATTGGTGTTGGTGCCATCGAAAACCAACAACTGAAAGATTATGCCACCCAAAAAAACAATTCGTTTATTAATTTTTTCAAAAATAAAATTAAACGTTCTCCCAGTAAAACGAATGATGACTTACACAAACAAGTACTCTCTACCAATTATGATATGCTGGTATTTGGTGCTGACCAAGATAAATTAGACTATAAATTATCAACCTGTTGCAACCCCATTCCTGGAGATTTAGTTTTTGGTTTTATCACCATAAACGAAGGGATAAAAGTTCACAAAAAGGATTGCCCTAACGCCATAAGTTTACAATCAAATTATGCCTACAGAATTATTCCTGCCAAATGGATTGATTCTTCGCAACAAGAATTTAAAGCAATATTACACATCACAGGTATGGATACCATTGGTTTAACCAATAAATTGACCAAAGTTATTTCGGATAATATGAATGTAAATATTCAAAGCATCGCTTTGAGTGGAGAAGCAGGAATTTTTAATGGGCAGATTTCAGTAATCGTTCAAAATAACGCCATGCTGAAAAAGCTAATCGATAATATCAAGAAAATTGATGGTATTGACAAAGTAACACGAGAATATAAAAATTAAGCTCCCTAACCCCAAATGGGGTATTATGTTTAATTTTTAGTTCAAAATCTTTAAAATATTATCCTGATGTTTGTCAGATTTCCCCCTTTGAGGGCTAGGGGGCTAATATTATTTTTTATCTTTGCAAGATATGACACTAATTTCCGTAGATAATAGTAAAAATCAAGAGATTGTAAAAAATGTTTTTACACTATATCTCGAAAAGAAAGGACATCGTAAAACCCCTGAACGATACGCTATACTTCAAGAAATTTATGATAGCGAAGAGCATTTTGATATAGAAAACTTGTATATCAAAATGAAAAATAAAAATTACCGCGTTAGCAGAGCTACTTTATACAATACCATTGAACTTTTGATGGAATCCAATTTAGTCCGTAAGCATCAGTTTGGTCAAAATCAAGCTCATTACGAAAAGTCCTATTTTGACAAACAACACGACCACATTATCATGACCGATACAGGTGAAGTTTTTGAATTTTGCGATCCAAGAATTCAAAGTATCAAAAAAACAATAGAAGAAATTTTTGACATAGATATTACAAATCACTCGCTATATCTATATGGGACAAAAAAAATTCCCCTAGCCCCCGAAGGGGAAACTGGCAAATAAAAATAGTACAAAAAAGCAACTAAATAACACATAAACACTAACAATCCACCAACACTCGCCTTTGTAGAGGGTTAGGGTGGAGCTTAAAAAAGTAAAGAATGACCGTAGATTTATTACTAGGATTACAATGGGGAGATGAAGGTAAAGGAAAAATTGTTGACGTTCTCACATCAAAATATGACATTATAGCAAGATTTCAAGGAGGTCCAAATGCTGGGCACACCTTAGAATTTGACGGAATAAAACACGTGCTTAGAACTATCCCTTCAGGGATTTTTCATAAAACAGCAGTAAATATTATAGGAAATGGTGTTGTGATTGACCCTGTTGTTTTTCAAAAAGAAATTGAAGGTTTAGCCAAATTCAATATCGATATCAAAAATAAATTAATCATTTCGAGAAAGGCACACTTAATCTTACCTACACATCGTATGCTTGATGCGGCTTCTGAGGCTGCAAAAGGAAAGGCAAAAATCGGCTCTACTCTAAAAGGGATTGGTCCAACATACATGGATAAAACAGGTAGAAATGGTCTTCGTGTGGGTGATATAGAACTCGAAGATTTCAAAGAAAGATACCGTGCTCTAGCGGATAAACACGAAGCTATGATTGCTTTTTATGATGTAGACATCCAGTATAATCTTGAGGAAATGGAAAAAGAATTCTTCGAATCTATCGAGGAATTAAAAAAAATCGATTTTATAGATAGCGAAGAATATTTACACCAAGCCCAAAAAGCGGGTAAGGCAATATTATGCGAAGGAGCCCAAGGCTCTCTATTGGATGTTGATTTCGGAACCTATCCTTTTGTAACCTCATCAAACACAACGGCTGCTGGTGCTTGTACAGGTTTAGGAATTGCACCCAATAAAATCAAAGAAGTTTATGGAATTTTCAAAGCTTATGTAACACGTGTTGGAAGCGGTCCTTTTCCAACAGAACTTTTTGATGAAGATGGTGCTACTATGGCGAGAGTCGGAAATGAATTTGGATCAGTAACTGGAAGACAAAGACGTTGTGGTTGGTTAGATTTAGTCGCTTTAAAATATGCTGTTCAAATCAATGGTGTTACGCAATTAATGATGATGAAAGGCGATGTGCTTTCAGGATTTCCAACCCTAAAAGTATGCACTGAATATCAATATAAAGGGAAAACAATCTCTCATTTTCCTTACAACATCGAACCTGAAAATGTTACTCCAGTATATCAAGAATTTAAAGGCTGGGAAGCCGATTTAACTGGGATGTCAACGTATGATGAATTGCCAATTGAACTTAAACAATACATTGACTTTATTGAATCTGTAGTTGAGGTTCCAATAAAAATAGTTTCTGTAGGGCCAGATAGAAAACAAACCATTCTAAAATAAATAGCATAAACGTCCCAATACATCGGGACGTTTTTTTTACCATAAAATTCAATATTTACGTATGTACAATCCAAAAATAGAAATTCTTAAAACCGATTTACTCTCAGATAATTGGTATATATTAAACAAAGTAACCTACCGTTATCATAAAGAAGACCAAACCGTAGAAACTCAAATTCGGGAAGTATATGACCGAGGAAATGGAGCAGGAATTTTGCTCTACAATACCAATCAAAAAACAGTGATTCTAATCCGTCAGTTTCGATTACCTTCTTATCTCAACGGAAACGACACAGGAATGATGATTGAAGTTTGTGCTGGACTTTTAGACAAAGACAATCCCGAACAATGTATCATCAGAGAAGTTGAAGAAGAAACAGGTTTCCGAGTTAATAAAGTTCAAAAAGTTTTTGAAACTTATGTTTCACCTGGAGCTGTGACTGAAATTTTACACCTATTTGTTGGCGAATATGACCAAAGCATGAAAGTTAGTGAGGGAGGTGGAATCGCAAGTGAACAAGAAAATATTGAGGTACTTGAAATTCCTTTTGAAGATGCACTAACCATGATTGAAACTGGTGAAATTCGAGATTCCAAAACAATTATGCTGTTGCAATATGCAAATATAAATAAGCTTATTTGATGTATTAAAATGACTTTAAAAAGAAAGGTTTAATGAAATTTCATTAAACCTTTCTTTTTATTTAAGTAGATCCAAAAATTTATTGGAATTGATTACCGAACATTATTTATTGAATTTTTAACGGTATCATGCTTTGTCTTCAAAACACCATTTTCGACTGAAAAACCAATTAGAACTTGAGTCTTTAGGGTATCTTTTAAACCAGAGGGCGTTTTTTGTGAAATAACAAACTTCAACGCATATTCTCCATCTACTAATTCTAAAATTGCATCACTTTCGTCGTCTTGTATTTTCCAAACATTTTTTCCAGAGTCAGCTTTTGTCATTTTTCCAGTTCTTGCATACGAAGCTGCTGCAGCACCACCTCCAGCACCTCCAGCTAAATTGCCTACACTAGAAACCGCTGCCGAAATAATAGCACCACCTGGTAAAGCTCCTCCTAATAAAGAAGCACCTTGAGCTAATGCGCCACCAGCAGCATGCAAACCTTGATTTACTTTTTCGCCAAAAGCAGTACTTTCATTCGATGACAATTCATTGATGCTATTGTCGGATGTATTTACCCGATACCCTTCGTTGGACGGGAATAAAACCACACAACCCCCTTCAACTAGTGTAATATTTATTTTTCCTGAATTTACTTTCTCACCAAATGTCGCTCCTTGAGTCTGTTTGGGAACCGTAACATTCATAGATATTCTATTTGGCATTCCACCATTTATGTTGTTTACATTACTTTTAGTATTTACCATTGTCTCTGCAATTGATTTTACCTCGGCATCGTTAGCCACATTTTCAATGTCATTTTTTTTCAATCCATTTTCTCTTATTCCTTTTCGTTGTGCTTCATATAAAGGATTAACTCCTTCCTTATTTTTTTCTTCATACAATGGATTTTGATTTGCAGAACGTTTCATAGAAGGCATATTACCTTGATTAGCATTGTCTTTAAAATATGGATTGCTCTTTGCTTGAGCATCTGTTTTATCCAATCCCCTATCTATTTCAGATTTAGTTAAAACGGCATCATTCCAACTTAAAACGCCCGAAAACATTGCTCCTCCTTCAGGAACTAGGATAACAAAAGTGCTACTTTGCTCAGTAATACTATAATTATTTTCACGTATTGGTTTTAAATTAACACGTATTACCGAATTATCTAAAGACAGTTCAACGCCAGAACCATCATATTGATAGGTGCTTTTTGGGTAATTGCGTTTTATTAATTTTCCAATAGCAGATTGTAATTGATCTTGAGAAAATGTAATTTCGTATTCTCCTGCTTCCAGTTGGGTAGAGAAACTACCCTCTTTTCCAGTTGAAACTGTAATTTGTCCGCCTCCAGGATTTCTTTTAACTACAAT
This sequence comes from Flavobacterium sp., assembly GCA_031383535.1. Taxonomy (GTDB): domain Bacteria; phylum Bacteroidota; class Bacteroidia; order Flavobacteriales; family Flavobacteriaceae; genus Flavobacterium. The sequence continues at coordinate 1,596 of JANMZS010000136.1, read as the reverse complement.
ACCAACTCCGGGAATTGGATTGCTCGCAATACTATTTTGCGCTATTAAAAGAAATACGATTAGAAATTTGAATATTATTTTTGAGTTTTTCATTTTGGTTTTAATTTAATGGTTTACGACAATAGATTAATAGAGTTGATTATTTGTCACCCTCCTTTATTTGAAAAAAATTAAGTAATTACAAAAATTGATTTTTAAATGTAGCTAAAAAATTTAGAATAGTAACCTAAAAAAATAGGATTATAGAGAATTTACATATTTACTATAATTTGATTCTGTCCAATTTAGAAATACTATTTTAACAACGATACAGTTCCTGTCAATTCTTTAGATTTAATAGGTGTAAGTTTGATTTTATCTGCTAATCCGTTTTCAACGTTTTCTGATACTGGAGTTACTTTTGATTCATATTTCATTAATTCAGGGTTTTTATTATTTGATAGCTTTACTGATGTAGCAGCCATATCGCTTTTAGCCATATAATATTGATATCCTTTTCTAGAGGCAAAAGCAGCTGTTTGTGTTTCGGTTGTAGCTTCTTCATTAGATTTTTCTCCAAAAGTAGCCCCTTGTGTTTGTTTTCTTCCTTTAATGGTTCCGTCCCATCCTTTTCTTGAAGATTCTTGTGCTTGAGCAATAGTTAAAGAACTTATTGTCAATACTGCTGCGATAATCGAATTTTTTAAAGTTTTCATTTTGTTTAGTTTTAAAGTTATAGGATTATATCAATCGACTTGACATTTTGTTACCCTATTCCTAAAAAAAACTTTAAAACTAATAATTATTCTTTTTCGTAACGCTCCATTTCACGATCATAAAACTCATTGGCAAGAACGATCAAACCCTCCATTTCGGCGTTTAATTCGGCTTCGTCAAGATCTTCGGCTTCTTCCATAAACTCAACTTCATCATCTTTAAGATTAATTATAAATCGAGGATAATCTAAATGAATGATAAAAATATCTTGGGGAAAATCGGTGTTGTCACCTAGTAAAAATTTTGGTAATTCCATTTTTTTGTTATTAAAAATTAACTCAATTTATCAATTCGCATCAAATTACTCCTTTGGGGGTTAGGGGGATTTATTTATCAGATAAAATCACTGGTGCGCTCCCTTTTCCCATGAAAATAATTTTGGTATTAGGCGATGTTGCAATTTCTTTTTGCGCTTTTATTTGTTCGTATTGTAATTGTTTATCGGTTAAGCCTAAAGAAATTATTCTTTGATAATCGGCTATACCCTGAGCTTCAACACGCTTTCTCTCTGCTTCCTGTTTTTCTTTTTGCAGAATAAAAGTCATTTTCTGCGCATCTTGCTCTGCATTGATTTTGCTTTCGATGGATGCTTTTACCGAAGTAGGTAGGTTTATATTTCTAATTAATAATTGTTCTAAAACCAAGCCTCTGTTTTTAAAATCAACTTCAATTGTTTTGAAAATACGCTGTTGAAATTCGCTTCTTTTAGTCGAGTATAATGCCACTGCATCATAATAAACAGCGTTGTCTCGAATACGTGTTCTGGTAACTGGTCGAACAATTTTATCGGTATAATCTACTCCAATTTGTTTATAAATTTTAGGAGTTTCATTAGGTATC
>JANMZS010000121.1:0-9573 GCA_031383535.1 Flavobacterium sp. | reverse complement strand
AAGGGCAGCAGCCACATCTCTAATTACAGGATGCATTAATACTGATGATTCATTCCAATCTGTGTAAAAATCAATTAACACAGGGACTTGTGTGCTTATAAGTTCTCCAAATTTTGACATAAAACCAACGAATTTAATTTTCTAAATTTACCTAAAAAGTTAATTTATTTTACAAATGTAGCATTTTAAACTAATTATGCTACATTCTTAGCTTTTTTTAGCACTATGACTGTGATTTCTGGCATAATACCCACTCTTCCTGGATAGGCGTGAAACCCAAAACCTCGATTAACATAGATATACTTTCCTGCTTTTTCATACAATCCAGCCCATTGATCATATACATATTGGGCTGGACTCCATTTAAAAAATCCTGGTATTTCAATGCCAAATTGCAACCCATGAGTATGACCAGATAAAGTTAAATGAAAATCTTTGGGGTGTTTGTTTATTTCAGCATCCCAATGACTTGGATCATGACTCATTACTATTTTGAAATCTTTATTATTTAATCCTTCCGAAGCTTTATTCAAATTCCCTACTTTTTTAAAATGAATGCCCCAGTTTTCAACTCCTACAATGGCAATCTCATCATTCTCTTTTTTGATTTTCACATTTTGATTTAATAAAAGATTAAAACCAATTTGTTCATATAAATTTTTAATTGCTTTAAAGTTTTCTTCTTTTGCTGTTTCGTTAGGCCAATCAACATATTCGCCATAATCATGATTTCCTAAAACTGAAAATTTACCAAATTCATGCTTTTGAATTTTATTAAAAATTTCAATCCAAGGGTGCATTTCGGCAGCATGTGTGTTTACAATATCACCAGTAAACAATATCATATCTGAATTTTGCTGGTTTATTAAATCAATTGCATAATTTATTTTTTCAGCATCATCAAAACTACCACTATGAACATCGGAAATATGTGTAATCTGAAAACCATCAAAAGCATCAGGCAAATCAGAAAAAAAAAGTGCCTGTTTGATAACTTTATAGTTATACTTGCCATAAGTCATTCCGTATAATAATGACAAAAAAGGAATAGCTGCTATTCCAAGTGCCACTTTACTCACAAATTGTCTTCTTTCTGGCAAAAATGAAGCGTCATTATCGTAATTAGCAAAATAATTTCGAGAACCAATAAGTAGTCTCAAAACATCTTCTAGAGCCATAAATATAGTTATGATTAACTTTGGAATTAAAACCAATAATAACAATCCTAATGTGATCATCGTCATTGGGGTTTGACCAACACTCCTGTCAAATTTTGTAAATTGGTAAGTTATAAAAAGGATTGTTACAAATGAAATAATTAAATAAACGTATAAAATCCATTTCGGCTTAACAACTGTCTTTACGGCTTGAAAAGCATACAATTCTATTATTGCGATTACTATAAAAAGGATAAACAAACGAAATGCCATTGCTTGAAATTTTAAACAAAATAACGAAGATAAAAACTGTTAATTATAGATATTATATATAATTTAACAATGGTTTAATTTCTATTAAAAACAAAGGTTACTTTTTGAAAGTTTACCTATTTTTACGATTCTAATTTTTAAAATATGTCAACTCAAAAACGTCTTTACCTTCTTGATGCCTACGCCCTTATATTTCGTGGCTATTTTGCCTTTATAAAAAACCCAAGAATTACATCAACAGGAATGGATACATCCGCCATTATGGGATTTATGAATGCCTTAATGGATGTAATCAAACGCGAAAAACCAGACCATTTAGCTGTGGCTTTTGATAAAGGCGGAAGCGATTATCGATATGAAATGTACAAAGAATACAAAGCGCATCGTGATGAAACTCCCGAAGCTATAAAAATTGCTGTTCCGTACATTCAAGAGTTACTAAAAGCCATGCACATTCCAATAGTTGAAGTAGCAGGTTTTGAAGCTGACGATTTAATAGGAACCCTGGCAAAACAAGCAGAAAAAGAGAATTATCAAGTTTTTATGGTGACACCTGATAAAGATTTTGCGCAACTGGTTTCCGAAAATATTTTCATGTACAAACCCGCCCGAATGGGTAACGATATTGAAATTTGGGGAATTCCAGAAGTATTAGCCAAATTTGAAATTGAGCGTCCTGAACAAGTCATCGATTTTCTTGGAATGATGGGAGATGCTGCCGATAATATTCCAGGTTTGCCTGGCGTTGGTGAAAAAACCGCAAAAAAATTCTTGGCAGAATATGGTTCGATGGAAAATCTTTTGGCAAATACACACCAACTTAAAGGAGCGATTAAAGATAAAATTGAAGCCAACGCTGAATTAGGAATTTTATCTAAAAAATTAGCTACTATCCTACTCGATTGCCCAGTAACATTTAATGCCGAAGATTTTGAACTTTCAAAGCCTGATGTTGAAAAAACAGATGCTTTGTTTCAAGAATTGGAATTCCGTCAAATGAAAGCACAATTCGATAAATTATATAGCCCCACCCCAGCCCTCCCCGAAGGGGAGGGAGCCGAAGCTGAAAATAGCACAATCAAAAAAATACCCACAAAAAAAACAAACGAAGATCAATTTGATTTATTTGGTTTTTATGACGAATCCGATTCGGACTCGGCTTCACGCCAAGGCGTGATTGGGATGGGGACTTTAGAAACAACCGAACATTTTTATCAAAGTATCCAAGGCGATTTTGCCGTAAATTTACTTTTACAAAATTTAATGAATCAAACTTCGGTTTGTTTTGATACCGAAACCACAGGAATTGATGCTTTGAATGCCGAATTAGTTGGAATGTCGTTTTCTTTCGAAAAAGGAAAAGGATTTTACGTTCCGTTTCCAGAAAATCAGGATGAAGCGCAAGTTTTAGTCGATAAATTCAAACCTTTTTTCGAAAACGAAAAAATAGAAAAAATTGGTCAAAACATCAAATACGATTTGAAAATTCTTTCGCATTATGGCGTCCAAATAAAAGGAAAGTTATTCGACACAATGATTGCGCATTATCTAATCAATCCCGATATGCGTCACAATATGGATGTTTTAAGTGAAACTTATTTAAAATATTCGCCAAAATCTATTGAGGATTTAATTGGCAAACCTGCCCGCTCGGCAGGCGGGAAAGGGAAGAATCAAAAATCGATGCGAGAGGTGGCTTTGGAAGACATCAAAGAATACGCCGCAGAAGATGCTGATATTACATTTCAATTGAAACAAAATTTCAGTCCAATTCTCGACAAAGCCGAAACCAAAAAATTATTTGATGAAATTGAAATTCCGCTTATCCCAGTTTTGGCCGCTATGGAATTAGAGGGTATTAATTTGGATGTTCCGTATTTGAAATCAATGTCGGTAGAAATGGCAAAAGAAAGCACAGTATTAGAACAAAAAATCTACGAAACCGCTGGCGAAAAATTCAATTTAGCTTCGCCAAAACAATTGGGTGATATTTTATTCGATAAATTGAAAATTGGCGGAGCCAAACAAAAAAAGACCAAAACAGGTCAGTATGCCACTGGCGAAGAAATCTTAAGCTATTTAGAGAAAGATAATCCCATTGTAAAAGACATTTTAGAATGGCGACAAATGGTGAAATTGCAAAGTACTTATATTGATGCTTTGCCAAATCAAGTCGATAAAAAAACACATCGAGTTCATACCGATTATATGCAAACCGTTGCAGCAACTGGACGATTGAGTTCAAACAACCCGAATTTACAAAACATTCCGATTCGAACGGAACGTGGACGATTAATCCGTAAAGCTTTTATTGCTCGTGATGAAAATTATACCTTGCTTTCTGCCGATTATTCGCAAATAGAACTCCGAATTATTGCGGCGCTATCTGGTGAGTCAACTATGATTAAAGCCTTTCAAAACAATGAAGACATTCACAAAAGTACGGCTGCAAAAGTATTTAATGTTCCGTTAGAAGAAGTCACCAAAGAGCAACGTAGCAATGCTAAAACAGTCAATTTCGGAATTATTTATGGTGTTTCTGCATTTGGACTTTCCAACCAAACCTCATTGTCTCGTAAAGAAGCCGCCGAATTGATTGAAGCGTATTATGCGACCTATCCAAAACTAAAATCGTACATGTCAAACCAAGTCGATTTTGCTCGTGAAAATGGCTATGTACAAACCGTTTTAGGAAGACGTCGTTACTTAAAAGATATTAATTCCGCTAATATGATGGTAAAAAGTGGCGCTGAACGAAATGCTGTGAATGCCCCGATTCAAGGTTCTGCTGCCGACATTATCAAAATTGCGATGATTAATATTCATAAAAAACTAACCTCTGTGAATCCCGACGGATCGGGATGGAAATCAAAAATGCTTTTACAAGTACATGATGAATTGGTTTTTGATGTTCACAATTCAGAATTAGAAAAAATTCAACCTATGATTAAACACGAAATGGAAAACGCTTTTAAAATGGATGTTCCGCTGGATGTAGAAATTGGTTTGGGGAAAAATTGGTTGGAAGCGCATTAAAATAAAATAAGGCAACTATAAAAGTTGCCTTATTAGTAATATTATTCTTGAATTAGCTATTCGATAATAATTTTCTTCCATGCTTTGTCTTGTTCATTTTGAAGTTCGATTAAATAAACCCCGGATTGTAACCCTTTTAGGTTTACTTCAACTTGGTTTGAATTACCATCATATTCAATAGTTTTAACAAAAGCACCTACTTGTGAATAAACATTTAGCTTTTTAACAGCTGAAATAGAATTTACAATGAAATTGCCATTAGAAGGATTGGGGTAAATTTTGGCAGTATTTAAAGAAAAATCTTCTACCCCTAATGCAGTTCTAGTTAAAATTTTAGAAGAATGAGCCCCCGTATGTTGACCAAGTGTTGTTGTACTACTCAATGCGTAAATAATTGAAATTGAGGTTGAGGAGTTAGCAAATGTAAAATCCCCACTAGAAACTAATGCCCTAGTCGCAACGACCGTTCTTGTGGTAGACACAAAATTATCAGACACTATTGTCCAACTTTGTGTTGCATCAGGAGATGGTGTAGATTGTCCCCCTGATGGAGTATAGTCTCTATTAGCTGTAGAATTCCAAATAAACATATCGGTTACTGATCCCATGGAAGTTCCCCCAAAACCGATACCCAACCATGTTGTACTTGGCCCAACTAAAGTTAATGTTGCAGTTGTTGCATCTGTATCAATTTTTATTGAAAAAGTTCCTGACAAAGTTACCGTTCCAGTAGTGAATTGTGCAAAAGTTTGAGTGCAGAATACTAATGCTAAAATTGTAAATACTAATTTTTTCATGAAGGTTTATTTTAAAAGATTAATAATTGTATCATCCCCAGAAAAAACAGCATATTCAAAAGCAGTTTTTCCATCGTTATCTAATTGTGATTTAGAGGCATTATGCTGTAATAACAAACTTATTATTTCAATATTTTTAAATTGAACAGCATAAATCAAAGCTGTTGTTCCTTGTTTGTTTGTTAAATTTAGATTTGCTTTTTTCTCTAATAATAGTTTGGTTAATTTAACATTCCCTTTTACAACAGCTGCCATGAGTGCCGTTCCCTCATTAGAAACATAATCAATATTTGCTTTGTCTATTAAATAAGTAGCAACATTTTCATTCCCACTATAACAAGCCAAAATTAGAGGTGAAAAACCATGCTCGTTTGGGGTGTTTATAGTTTCAGGGGTTTCTTTATAAAGTGCCTGAACTTGTTCAACAGTTCCTTTACGAGCTATGTCGTAAACACTTACTTTTTCTTGAGAAAAAATGGAAGTTGTGAAAAAACACAAAAAAATAATGAAGTAAAAATTTCTCATTTATAATTACAAAGTATTGCTTAGGAATCAAATATATTCATTTTTTTAATCAATATTAAAAAAATTATAATTTTCTTGTAGACTCTCGTTCTCTCAATTGCGTTTTGATAACCACCGTTTCATAAGGCAGATTGTCTTCTTTAGACTCTAATCTGTTAATTAGTAATTTTGCGGCGGCTTCGCCAATTTCAACACCATATTGACTTACTGTAGACAAACTTGGAGACAATCTTCTAGAAGCAAGTATTCCGTCGGCAAAACCAATAATACATAATTCTTCTGGAATTTTATATCCCTTTTTTTGACCAATCCTCAATGCGGCTACTGAATCATTTTCTACTACAGCAAATATTCCGTCAATTGTATTATTATCAAAAACCGTTTCAATTTTGTTTTTTAAATCAGACTCAGAATCTGTTCGAATAATCAAATTGGAATTTATGTCAATTTGATTATTTTTTAGTGCCTGTAAATACCCCTCAGTCCTTAATTTACCTACACTTAAATTATCAACCGAAGAAAACAAAGCAATGTTTTTACAGCCTGTATTTATTAAGAATTGGGTAGCATTTAATGCCGAATCAAAATCATCTACAATCACTTTGTCGCAAACTACTTCGTCAACTATACGATCAAATATTACAATTGGAGTACCCTCATTTATAATATCTTTAAGGTGATTGTATTCTTTTAGTTTTTGAGCTTCTTCTGAAATGGATAAAATAAAACCGTCAATGGTGCCATTACTTAACATATCTATGATTCGTATTTCTTTCTCTAACGATTCGTTGGATATACACATAATTACATTATAGCCTTTATTGTCGGCGATTTTTTCTATACCACTAAAAACTTTGGCAAAAAAAGAATCCAAAATATTAGGGATAATTACCCCAATTGTTTTTGTCTTCCTATTTTTTAAATTAAGTCCGATGACATTTGGTTTATAATTCTTAAGTTTTGCGTACTCTTTTATTCTAATTTTTGTTTGTTCACTAATCTCAGGACTATCATTAAGTGCTTTTGAAACTGTGGAAACAGATACATTAAGTTCATTTGCAATTTGCTTAAGAGTTGCTTTAGCTTTCATAGAATTAATTGTTTGAAGAAGTGTGAATTATGCAAAATTCACTACAAATTATATAATAAAATTGTTGTGAATAAAAATCAACTTTACGATAAAATTTATGATGTTTTGAATTTGAAAACGTGATTATTAAACTCTAAATTATTTTAACCATAGTTACAAATGTACACATATATAAATTTAATTGAAAATAATAAAATTATTAACTTAAAAAAAATTAAATTATGGAGAATTTAGTAAAAATTCAAGAAGTTAAACCTTCATTCACCAATAGAAGAAGCTTTTTGAAAATTAGCGGACTTACTGTTGTGGGTACGGGATTATTATTGGCAGGATGTAACAACGATGAGGAAGGCAATCTTGCAGTAGCAAAATCATCGACAAAAAACGGTCATTTTCCCGGCGTAAAAGATGGTGTTTTTGATTTGGGCGCTGGCGATTTTGGAGTTCTTACTTATGCGTATGCATTAGAACAATTGGAGTCAGATTTTTATACAAAAGTGGTCAATGCAACTGGCTTTACGACAAATTTTACTGCAGAAGATCAAGAAGCATTAACTGATTTATACTACCACGAAGTAATTCACAGAGAGTTCTTTAAAACAGTTTTGACAAATGCTTTACCAAATCCAAAAAGACAATTGCTCCCAGATTTAGCATTTGATTATGGAACTTTAAACTTTAGTAATCGTACCGAGGTTTTAGCTACAGCCAAAGCTCTTGAAGATACTGGGGTTGCTGCTTACAATGGAGCTGGAAGATTGCTAACAAACGTTGATTATTTGCTATTAGCTGGCAAAATAGTTTCGGTTGAGGCTAGACACGCATCGGCTATTAGAAGTTTAATTAACCCAAATTCGAAAGATTTTGCTGGAGACGATGTTGTAAATACTACTACAGGATTAGATGTTGCCAAAAATCCTTCAGAAGTAATTGCCATTGCAGGGGGATTTATAACTACTGAATTTTCTGCTTTGTATTTACCTTAATTATTAACAAATTTAAAAATTAAAATCATGAATATATTAAAATTTATAGAGTCACTTAGTAATGAAAATTTCAATCAAACCGTTGGCTCAAGAAGAGATAGTTTTGCACAGTTTAAAAAAATAGGTTCTGACATTGCATTAGCTTCGGTTCCGTTTGGCTTGGCTTCAATTGCCTTGAATTCAAACTCAACTTATGCAGCTGATATTTCTCCAACACCTTCTACTCCAATCGGAGCATTACAGTTGGCTTTAACACTAGAATATCTTGAAAAAGAATTTTACATTATGGGTTTAGAATCGGGAGTAATCCCAACTGGAGGAAGAGATGAAAAAGTTTTTATGCAAATATCAGACCATGAAACAGACCATGTCACTTTTTTAATTAATGGTTTAGGCGGTGTGGGTAGTCCAAATTTTGTTGCAAAACCAACTTTTGATTTTACCGTTGGTGGCGCTTTTAGCCCCTTTACAGATTACCCAACCTTTCTTGCCTTGGCACAAGCTTTTGAAGACACTGGCGTTCGAGCCTATAAAGGACAAGCTGGGAACCTGATTTCTACCCCCGATTTACTTACAGCAGCATTACAGATTCACTCTGTTGAAGCACGACATGCTTCAGAAGTAAGAAGACTTAGGGGATTAAAAGGCTGGATTTCAGGAAATCTAAGAGGTGCTGGTATGCCAGCAGCAACACAAGCAGTATATGACGGGGAAGAAGTTACAATTCAAGCCGGATACAATACTGCAACATTATTTGGGGCAGTTGCAGGTTCTGAATCTTTTGACGAACCTTTAACAACAGCTCAAGCAGTAGCAATAGCAAATATATTTATTGTGTAAAATAATATAGACTTAATATCAAAACCATTTGAATTTAAAATTCAGATGGTTTTTTTGTATAAGACCTTATTTTTCATCCTAAATTAATAAAAATAATCCCCTGTTTTCATCCAAAAATTAATCTGTGGATGTATCATTAAAATTTTCTTTTCCAGGGGTTTGTATTTAAAATAAATAATTGTACTTTTGCGCTCCCTTTATTGGGAATGGAATGTTTAATTAAAATAAATTATTGTGAACGCATTAAGCTACAAGACAATTTCAGCAACAAAAGCCAACTCTACAAAAGAATGGATTGTTGTAGATGCTGACGGTCATAACTTAGGTCGCCTTGCTTCAAAAGTCGCTATGATTTTGAGAGGGAAGTACAAACCAAGTTACACGCCACACGTGGACTGTGGTGATAACGTAATTGTTATCAACTCAGAAAAAATTAACCTTACAGGTAACAAAATGGATGAAAAAACATACATCCGTCACACTGGTTACCCTGGAGGACAAAGAACTTTAACTGCTAAAGTATTGCAATCGAAAAACCCTGCATTACTAGTAGAAAAAGCGGTAAAAGGAATGTTGCCAAAAAACAAAATTGGCGCTGAACTTTTCAGAAATTTAAATGTTGTTGTAGGATCAGAGCACAAACAAGGCGCTCAAAAACCTAGAACAGTTAACCTTAACGATCTTAAGTAATGGGAGTAATTCACAAAATCGGTAGAAGAAAAACTGCTGTAGCTCGAGTGTATGTTTCAGAAGGAACAGGCGTCATTACTGTAAACAAAAAAGAATTTGCAACTTACTTTCCAACAGCTACTTTACAGTACAAAGTATTACAACCCATGTCTATGACAGAAAATGTAAACAATTTTGAT
>JANMZS010000094.1:0-5774 GCA_031383535.1 Flavobacterium sp. | reverse complement strand
GACAAAAGATAAGATGATTACTGCTTATAGAAATCACGTACAGCCAATTGGTATGGGTGTAGATCCCAAAAGAGTAATGGCTGAATTGATGGGTAAAGTAGAAGATGATGTAATGCATGATTGGAATAATACACCTACTCAGCAATACGTTCAATCTTTTTATATGGATGAAACTGAGGTGACTAACTTTATGTATTTAGAATATTTAAATTGGATTAAAGGTACATTTTTAAATGCAGGTTCCAACTATGAAAATATCTATCCAGGTGCTCTGCCTGATACGCTTGTTTGGAGAAATCGATTAGGGTATAACGAAACAATGACTAATAATTATCTTAGACATCCAGCTTATGCGAATTATCCTGTGGTTGGAGTGAATTGGGTTCAAGCCAACGAATTTAGTAAATGGAGAGGAGATCGTGTAAACGAAGATTTATTGGAAAAGAATGCTTATGCCAAGAAGAACGCCAAAACAAATGATGTAGATGCCGAAAGTTTGTTTGATACCGAGACCTACCTAGCAGCTCCAACTTTAGCCTATGGTGCGAAAAATGATGAAATTGCATTAAAAAAGAAAAAAGTTAGGCAGATGTCAGGCAAAAAAGGAGTGCCTGTCGAACAAAAAGGGCTATACGCCACCCGATCATCAGGGATATTTTTACCAGAATATCGACTGCCCACCGAAGCTGAGTGGGAATATGCCGCCGCAGCCGATGTAGGACAAAGAGAATATAATATATATAAAGGGCAGAAAAAATACCCTTGGTCAGGGAGTTATACTCGTTCTGGCAAAAGACAAAGTAAAGGGGATCAATTAGCTAACTTTAAGCAAGGTAATGGCGATTATGGAGGTATTGCGGGTTGGTCAGATGATGGTGCCGATATCACTCAATCTATTAAATTTTATCCTGCAAATGATTTTGGGTTGTATGATATGGCAGGAAATGTAGCCGAATGGGTAGCCGATGTTTATAGACCGATTATTGACAATGAAGCTAATGATTTTAATTATTTTAGAGGCAATCAATACACTAAAAATAAAATTGGTAATGACGGTAAAATAGAAGTTGTCACTAAGGACAATATAAAATACGACACTTTGAGCAATGGTAGAATTGTCTCTAGAAATTATCCAGGTCAAATAGTTCAGGTTCCTGTTGATGAAAGGGAAACCTACTTAAGAAATAATTTCGATAAAAGCGACAACGTTAATTACAGAGATGGAGATAAATTATCCTCTATGAATTTTAATCGAGCAGATTCAGAGTCTGACACCAAAAAAGGAAAAGAGAAAAGCGAAATGTATAATTCTCCAAAACACAATATTAGTGTTGATAGCTTAGGTAATATGGTTCGAAAATATGACAAGTCTAATAAAAGAACTACACTAATAAGTGATAATGTGCGAGTATATAAAGGGGGGTCATGGAGAGATAGAGCGTATTGGTTAGATCCAGCACAAAGACGATATCTTCCTCAGGATGTTGCCACAGACTATATTGGATTTAGGTGTGCGATGTCTAAAGTGGGACCAAAATTCGAAAAAAGAAAATCGGCTAGAAATTAAATTTATATATAACAATAACAAAAGCCCTTTTTAGGGCTTTTGTTATTTTAATCATTTTCTATGAACATTCAAAGTATTCACAAATTATTTTTGAAGTGTAAGTCTGTTTCAACTGACACTCGAAAAATTGAATCAAATTCATTATTTATTGCACTAAAAGGAGATAATTTTGATGCAAACACATTTGCAAAAGAAGCTCTTGAAAAAGGAGCATCTTATGTAATAATTGATAATACAGATTATTACATTGATGGTAGAACTATAATTGTTGAAGACAGTTTAATTGCTTTACAAGAATTAGCAAAATACCATAGAAAATTTTTAAATCTGCCTATAATTGCTCTTACAGGAAGTAATGGAAAGACGACTACTAAAGAGTTAATTAATGTGGTTTTATCTAAGAAATACAAAACAAAAGCCACTGTTGGGAACTTAAATAATCATATAGGGGTTCCCTTAACTTTATTATCGTTCAATTCAGAAACTGAAATTGGAATTGTAGAAATGGGAGCAAATCACAAAAAAGAAATCGAATTTCTTTGTAGTATAGCAAATCCAGATTATGGTTATATAACTAATTTTGGAAAAGCTCATTTAGAAGGATTTGGTGGAATAGAAGGGGTTATTGAAGGTAAAAGCGAGATGTATCAACATATTTTAGCTAATGATAAATTAGCCTTTATTAATAATAATGATAAAATTCAGGTAGAAAAATCAAAACTATTGAAGAGCTATTCTTTTGGTGTTAATGACTTATCTGCCGATGTAAATATAGCTTCTGTGGAAGCAAATCCATTTGTAATTGTTGAGTATTCTGGGGTTGAAATCAAAACGCACTTAATTGGGCTTTATAACGCAAATAATGTTAATGTAGCATTTTGTATTGGAAAATATTTTGAGGTAAATTACGACGATATAAAAGACGCATTAGAGAGTTATATTCCGGAGAATAATAGATCCCAACTTTTGTCCAAAGGAACAAACAGTATTATCTTAGATGCCTATAACGCAAATCCTAGTAGTATGGCGGTGGCAATTGAAAATTTTGTCCAACTTAATCAATCAAATAAAGTAATGATTTTAGGCGATATGTTTGAGTTGGGATTAGAAAGCAAACAAGAGCATAAAACCATTGTAGATTTAGTAGTTGAATCAAACGCAGTTATTTGCCACTTTGTTGGGAGTGAATTTTATGCAACAAAAATTATCAACGAAAAATTATTTTTTCACGAAACCTTTGATTCGCTATCAAAAGCGTTGTTAGATTTAAAAATAAAAAACGCAACTTTATTGATAAAAGGTTCAAGAGGCATGGCTTTAGAAAGAGTGTTAGATCTATTATAATAAAAGCTATTACCTTATTAAAAAACAAATGGCGTTGATGAAAATTAACGCCGTTTGTTTGGAATTAAATACTAATTAAATAACTAGTAAGGTTCTCTTTATTGTTGAGTCCTAGTTTTTTTCTTAATCTATAACGAGCCAGTTCAACTCCACCATTTGAAATATTCATGATTTCTGCTATTTCCTTGGTAGACATATTCATCAATAAATAAGTCGATAAATCTAATTCTCGAGGAGAAATGGTAGGACATATTTCTTTTAATCGTTTTAAAAAGTCATAATGAACGTTTTTGATATGTTTTTCTAGGTCTTTCCAGCTGTGATCAGCATTTACTTCTTTGACAATGCTTTTATTTAATTTAGAAAGTTGGAATTTTGCAGATTCATCAAATGATTCAACATTAATATCTTTTAGTTTCTGAATGATTCCATTTAGTATTTTATTTTTCTTAGCTATCTGTAAAGAATTAGTTACAAGTTCTTTGTCTTTTGCTAGTATTTTTACTTTTAATTTTTCGTTTTGAAGCGTTTCAATTTCTTTTTCTAAATCAAATTGTTCTTGTCTAATTTTAGATTCTTTTTCTAAGTATATTCTTCTTTGTTCAATAGTCTGATAATATTTGCTTTTTCTTATTTTAGCTTTTATCCTTATCCTAATATAATAAACAATAGTCGTTAGAATAATGATATAAAACAAATAGGCCAAAAAGTGTCTATACCAAGGCGGCAATATAGTAAAAGAAAAACTGGTTTCATCTGAAGAGATTCCATAGCTGTTTAAAACTTTCACTTTCATGGTGTAATCGCCTTCTCTTAGGTTTGTATATTCTTTTAAAAAAGAAGAAGTCCAATTGCTCCACTTGTCTTCAAAGCCATCCAATTGATAAGAATATTTTATATTTTCAATTTTTTCAAAAGTTGGTGAAGCAAATGTAAATTTCACATGATTTGAACTGTAAGGAATTTTATATTTATCAGTTTTAATTATACCGTTTCCAAAAAACAAAGTGTCCTTATTAGAAGAAAAACTTCTAATATATGCTTTAGGTTTAGCCATAAATTCTTTGGATGCTTTCGAATTATAATGGGCTAAACCCTGAGTAAATCCAAAAAAGATATTTTCGGGGTCTATAGTGTTAATTGATAAATTGTTTAAAACTAGATCTTGTGTTAAATTATAAAAAGGAGTCTCGATATTGGTATAAATGTCTTTGCCTTTTTTCATTAATACCCCTAATCCACTTTTTTTGGCATACCATATATTTTGGTATTGATCTTCACGAATGGAGGAAGCGTCAAGTAAAGATTGGAATAATTTACTTGCTACTTTGTCAATAAAAAAGATATTGCTGTTTTCGGAGTATCTATAAAAATAATGGTTAGTTTTAAAATATATTATATTCTTTAAATTCTGAATACTAAAGACTCCATTATCATTTTTAGATAAATTTAGGTATGTTTTTATGTCTTTAAAATTTTTAAAGCCTGAGTTTAAAGCAATTTTATAGAGTAAATCGTCTTTCTTAACCCATATATTTTTAGCGTCTATTTCAAATTCACCAACAGACTTATAAAATCCTTCAATTTGATGTGAAAATTGCCATCCATTAGCTCCTTTAATAAATAGTGAAAAGCCATTGTAATTTGAACCAATCATATAATTTGGGTTTTCTGGAATTTTTTTAAACACCCAATACCCTACATTGTCTAATATTTTGGTGGAATTACCCCCTTCTATTAATAATGCCCCTCTGTTGTGTGAACAAATAAGCTGTCCATCAATAACCTGTACGTTATTAGCTTGTCCCGTCGTGCCTTCTACTAAAACAAATGGATCTTCATTAAACTGAGCGTCCCAATGATGATAGAATAATCCTTGATTGGTTGCTACATATAGATTTTCTTTATAAATAACAGAGGCGTAAACAGTACTTATATCATAACTAAAACCAAAATAGGAGAAAGGAGAATTTTCGTTTACAAATGTAATTCCGTTATCAAGTCCTAACCAAAGATTATTTTTATTGTCAATAAATGAAGTTAAGACGGTGTTGTTTTGAAGTCCTTTTTTGAGATTAATGAGTTGGATTATTTTTCCATTTGAATCACATACAATAATTCCGTTTCTAACTGAATTAAGAACGATATGGTTATTCTTCATTAGTACTCCGCCCAAGCAACTGTTTTTTATTACGAAATTATTGGCTTCAGAATTCCAAGCACTAAACTTGCCATTTTCATATATAAAAAGACCTTTGTCAAGCGTAGCAATTAGTGTTTTGGTATTTGTCAAATAAAACATTCCCCATACTTGAGTGTTATTTATTATAGTTGAACCCGCAATCGGAGAGAGTTTGTTGTTTTTGTATTCTAAAATTCCATAGGTAATGTCTTGAAAATAGAGTTTGTCTTTTACTTGAAATGAAAAATGAAACTTTGTTGGCGCTTTGATAGTTTTTATAGCATTATTTTTAAAGATAAAGATGCTTCCAAAAGATTGAAAAATGACTTCTTGTTTGTTGATATGTATTTTCCAAACAATATCAATAGTATTTTCGGTGTTGTCATTTCGAGTGTTTAAAAATTTTGATAATGAAAAATACATGAGTTTCCCATCAGAATCTGGTTTGAAATAGCCAAATTCATTATAACCACCAACAAAAATTTTTCCAGTATCTTGAATTTCAACGGTTCTAATAACAGACAGGTTTGGCAATGAATATTTGTGCCATGAAGTACCATCAAACTGAAAAAGACCGTTATTATTTGCGAAATAAATATTTCCTTCTTTATCTTGATCAATATCCCAATTTTGAGTCCCTCCGTGATAATCGGTTCTTTTGTAATTTTTAATTTCTGGAAG
>JANMZS010000129.1:0-22337 GCA_031383535.1 Flavobacterium sp. | reverse complement strand
TTCTGAGGAACGAAGAATCACATAACGAGGAGCAACTTATGTGATTCTTCGTTCCTCAGAATGACAAAAAGGTGATGTTTTTTAAGTTTGGTACTAATAACGTATAGTCATAAAATCTAAATAACATGTTTTAGTTAATAGAGTTTGCAATACTTTTAATTGTTAAGAATATAACAAAAAGTTTCAAAACATCAGTTTAGTTTTCTAAATTTGTCCCCTTAACTGAAAGTTAATTAATTAATTTTGCAAACTAGTAATAGACTATGTTTTTGAATTATATAAAAGATTATTTTTTAAAAAAAGTATTAAAAAATAATTTACAAAATGTAAAAAATAGTAATTCCACTTACTTGATTCAAACTGTAGGTTTGTTAATTGATGAAAGCTATTTTTTTGAAAAGAATAATTTAATTCAGGAGTTGATTGACCATGGAATTTTAAAAAGCAATATTAAACTTGTTTTATATAAAGATAAAATTAAAAAAAACGAAGCTGTTTCAGTATTAACTTTTAGTTCAAAAAAAATTAATTGGAAAGCAATTATAACTGATACAACTGTTAATGATTTTATCAACGAAAAGTTTGATTTGTTAATCAGTTATTATGATATAGAAAAAGCAATTTTGCTAAAAATTACAAATAGTTCAAAAGCTGAATTTAAGGTTGGCTTTTCAACAGTAGATAAACGATTAAATCATCTAATGATTAATACAAACGCAGAAAATTACAAGGTTTTTGCTCACGAATTATTCAGGTATTTAAAGATATTAAACAAAATATAATACATTATGCAATCATTAATAGGAACAGGTGTAGCATTGGCAACTCCATTTAAAGCGGATATGTCAATTGATATTGAATCATTAAAACGAATAGTAAATTTTTCGATTGATGGAGGGATTGATTACCTTGTTATCATGGGAACTACTGCTGAAAATGCTACTTTGACCGAGGAAGAGAAGCAAATTGTAATTAAAACCATAAAAGACACTAACAACGGAAGATTGCCTTTAGTACTAGGAATAGGTGGAAATAATACTAAAGAAGTAGTAGCGGAATTAAAAGAAACCGATTTATCTGAATATATTGCCATTCTTTCTATATCACCATATTATAACAAACCAACTCAAGAAGGAATTTATCAGCATTTTAAAGAAATAGCTTCTGCTTCTCCGCTACCTATAATTTTGTATAATGTACCAAGTCGAACAGGTGTTAATATGCAACCTTCAACCATACTAAGATTAGCAAATGATTTTGAGAATATTGTAGCTATAAAAGAAGCAGCAGGCGATATGATTCAAGCATTGCAATTGTTGAAAGATAAACCAAAAGATTTTTTGGTAATTTCTGGTGATGATATAATTGCTTTGCCAATGGTATTAGCTGGAGCTTCAGGAGTAATATCTGTAATTGGTCAAGGTTTTCCCAAAGAATTTTCAGAAATGATTCGATTAGGATTGAATCGTAAAGTAGATGAGGCTTTTAAACTACATTATCTATTATCGGATAGTATTGATATGATTTTTGAACAAGGAAATCCTACGGGAATTAAACAAGTGCTTAAATCATTAGGTATTGCTGATAACACAGTGCGTTTGCCTTTAGTTTGTGCCAATGAATCTTTAGCAAACAAAATAGATCAGTTTGTAAAAAATATGAGTAAATTAGTTTAATTTCATAGTAAATTCAACTAGAAAATATATTTTGTTTACGCTAAATTAATGTCTAAATTTGCGACCGAAACTTCGATATGAATTGTGAAAATAATTAACAATCATTAATTTAAGTCGAAAAAATGAAATCGAAGATTCTAAAACACCAAATAAATCAATATTTAATGGTAATTAAAAAAATAGTAGCTCTATTACTTGTTGTCGTTCTTTTTTATTCTTGTAATGAATATCAAAAAGCATTAAAATCTGAGGATGCTGGTGTTAAATTTGCTATGGGGTCAAAATTGTTTGAAGCTGAAAAATATTCAAAAGCCATTCGTGTTTTTGAACAATTAGCACCAACTTATAGAGGAAAACCAGAAGCTGAAAAGTTATATTATATGTTTGCACAAGCATATTATAAAACAAGTCAATATTATTTAGCAGGGTATCAATTTGAAAGTTTCGTTTCTAATTATCCTAAAAGTGAAAAATTAGAAGAAGCAGCTTTTATGGGAGCAAAGTGTTTTTCTATGCTTTCGCCAGTATATAGTTTGGATCAAACAGATACCGTTAAAGCAATTGATAAGCTTCAAGCTTACATAGATTCGTATCCGAATTCATCAAATATTCCTGAGGCCAATAAAATACTCAAATCTTTGAATGAAAAAATGGAGAAGAAAGTTTTTGAAAATGCTAAAGGTTACAATACTATAATGGACTACAAAGCATCATTAATAGCTTTTGATAGCTTTATTGCAGATTATCCTGGAACTCCGTTTAAAGAAGATGCCTTATTTTATAAATATGATTCAGCTTACCAATTAGCAATAAATAGTGTTCCATCAAAAATGGAAGAAAGACTACTTGCAGCTAAATTAGCTTATGCTAATTTGATTAAATTCAAACCAGAAACAAAATATAAAGAAAAAGCGAGTCAAATGTTGGCTCAAATTGACAAAAAATTACAAAATTTCACTAAATAATAAAGCCATGGATTTAAGAAAGACAAATGCTCCTGTAAACACAATTACTTACAATAAAAATGTTATTGAAGAGCCTACAGGCAATGTATACGAGGCTATAACAATTATGGCTAAAAGAGCCAATCAAATTAATTCTGAAATCAAAAAAGAATTGACCGAAAAATTGGAGGAGTTTGCCACATATAACGATAGCCTTGAAGAAGTTTTTGAAAATAAGGAGCAAATAGAAGTTTCAAAGTTTTATGAAAAATTACCTAAGCCACACGCTTTGGCAGTACAAGAATGGTTAGATGGTAAAATCTACCATAGAGAAGGAACAAAATAATAATTACAATGTCAGTTTTAAACGGAAAGAAAATTTTACTAGGTATATCTGGTGGGATTGCAGCCTATAAAACTGCTTTATTAGTAAGACTTTTTGTAAAAGCAGGTGCACATGTCCAAGTGATCATGACACCTGCTTCTAAGGATTTTATAACGCCGTTGACCTTATCTACATTGTCAAAAAATCCTGTTTATTCTAGTTTTTATGATTCAGAAAGTGAAAACGAAAAATGGAATAACCATGTTGAATTAGGATTATGGGCGGATTTAATGGTTATAGCTCCAGCCACAGCAAACACATTGTCAAAAATGGCAAACGGTATTTGTGATAACCTTCTAATAGCTACGTATTTATCGGCAAAATGCCCTGTATATTTTGCTCCAGCAATGGATTTAGATATGTATAAGCATCCTTCTACAATTGAAAGTTTTGCAAAACTAGAAAGCTACGGAAACAACATAATTCCTGCTGAAAGCGGAGAACTAGCCAGCGGTTTATCTGGCGAAGGCAGAATGGCAGAACCAGAAAATATCATTAGGTTTTTAGAGGCGGATATAGAAAGTAAATTGCCTCTTAAAGGAAAAAAAATACTTATAACTGCAGGACCAACATACGAATCTATCGATCCAGTGCGTTTTATAGGAAATCATTCTACAGGAAAAATGGGATTTGATATTGCACAATGTGCTGCTAATTTGGGAGCTTCGGTAGTTTTAGTGACTGGACCATCACATCTAAAAATTGAAAATCATTTAGTAAAAATTATTCGTGTAGTTTCAGCCCAAGAAATGTTTGATACATGTCGGCTTTACTTTGATACTGTAGATGTAGCCATTGCCTCAGCAGCAGTTGCGGACTATAAGCCAAAGAATCCCGCACTTCAAAAAATTAAAAAAGCGGCAGATGATTTCACCATTGAATTAGAAAAAACGAAAGATATTTTAGCTTCTTTTGGTGAAAATAAAAAAAATCAGTTTTTAATAGGCTTTGCTTTAGAAACCGAAAATGAAATTGAAAACGCAAAGTTGAAAATTCAGAAAAAAAACTTAGATTTGATAGTTCTTAATTCTTTGCAAGATGAGGGAGCTGGATTTGGAAAACCAACCAATAAAGTTACTTTTATTGATAAAAATTTCAATATGGAATCCATGGAACTAAAATCAAAAGAAGCTGTTGCTATTGACATATTAAACAAAATAATAAAACATTATGCGTAACATTTTAAGTTTATTTTTAGTGCTTACTTTTGGGTTTTCACAAGCTCAAGAGTTGAATTGCACCGTGAAAGTTAATGCTCAACAATTGTCTAATGCAAGCCTAACGGTTTTTAAAACATTGGAAACATCCTTAACTGATTTTGTTAATAAAACACAATGGACAACACAGGCATTTAAGCAAAATGAGAAAATAAATTGTTCGATGTACATTACTGTTTCGTCTTATAATTCAGATCAGTTTGTAGCTACAATTCAAGTTCAATCCGCAAGACCAATACATAACGCTACTTATACTTCACCTGTGTTTAATTTTAATGACAAGGAATTTAATTTTAAATATACTGAATATGAGGCTTTAAACTATAATCCAACTTCTTTTGAATCCAATTTGACGTCTGTAATATCCTTTTATTGCTATGTAATTTTAGGTTTAGATGCCGATAGTTTTGTTAAAAATTCAGGAACTACTTATTTCGAAACAGCAAAAAATATTTCAGATTTAGCGCAACAATCTGGATTTAAAGGTTGGAGACAAGCGGATGGAAATCAAAACCGATATTTTTTAATCAATGATTTATTATCACCTACTTTTAGTGAAATTAGAAATGTGGTTTTTGAATATCACCAAGGTTTAGATGGTATGAATGCCGATTTGAAAGATAGTAAAGAAAAAATTAAAAAATCTATATTAGGTCTGTCTAAGCTAAATGCTACAAGACCAAATTCTTTTCTTTCAAGGGTATTCTTTGATGCAAAATCAGATGAAATAATAGCTATTTTTTCAGGTGGACCAAGTATTTCAATAACAGATTTAGTTGATAATCTAAATAAAATTTCGCCTTTGAATTCCAGTAAATGGTCTTCTATTAAATATTAATAGTTTGCTGTATTGAGCTAAAAATTTAGAGTCTACTACCGAAAATTTAATCAATGATAACTTCTCTGTCGATAAAGAATTATGCTTTAATAGAAAAATTAGCCATTGATTTTTCAAAAGGTTTTTCGATTATTACCGGTGAAACAGGTGCAGGAAAATCCATAATTTTAGGGGCTTTAGGTTTAGTTTTAGGAAAAAGAGCTGATCTTTCCTCTCTCAAAAACAAAGAAGAAAAATGTGTCATTGAAGCCTATTTTGACATTTCAAAATACAACTTAGAATCTTTTTTCCGAGCAAATGATATTGATTATGAAGATGAAACTATCATTCGTCGTGAAATTTTACCATCAGGAAAATCGAGAGCTTTTATAAATGACAGTCCTGTAAATCTTCAAGAATTACAAGAGTTGGGTCTTTTTTTAATTGACATCCACTCACAACATCAAACCCAAGAGTTATCAGAAGAAAAAGTACAATTTGAAATTATTGATGGAATAGCCAATAATCAGGCGACTGTTTTGGAATATCAATTGTTATTAAAAAGTTATAAATCGGATAAATCTAAGTTAAATTTATTCTTGAAAAGACAAGCTGAATCTAATAAAGAACAAGAATACCATACTTTTTTATTAGACGAATTAATTTCAGCTCAATTAAAATCAGGTCAACAAGAATTACTTGAAGCCGATTTTGAAAAATTGAATAATGTCGAAATTATAAAAGAATCATTAGATAAATCATTAGCGATTGCTAATGAAGAGCAAATAGGAGTGTTGAATAATCTAAAGGAAGTCAAAGTATCGTTACAGAAAATTGCTTCTTTTTCTCTTGATTATTCTTCATTATTAGAAAGAATTACAAGTTTAATAATTGAATTTGATGATATTTCAGATGAGATGAATCGATGTTCTGAAAAGTTAATTAATGATCCAGAACAATTGGATTTAATTAGCCAAAAGTTGCAATTGATTTACAATTTGCAAAAAAAACATCAAGTTGCTACAGTTGACGAATTATTGGAAATTCAGATCAACTTAGAAAACTCACTTTTAGAAAACGGAAATTTAGAAGAAGAAATCTCATCTTTAACCAAAGCAATCCAGCAAAAAATAATTTCTTTAGATGCTTTATCGGATTTGATTCATAATAATCGAATGGAGTCTATTCCAATTTTATCTCAGAGATTAATTGCTATTTTAGAAACTTTAGGCATGCCTAATGTGCGTTTTAAAATTGATGTCAATATTACTTCAAACTATTTCGAAAACGGAAAGGACGAACTCCAGTTTTTGTTTTCGGCCAATAAAGGAACTGATTTTGGATTGTTGAAAAAAGTGGCTTCGGGTGGTGAAATGTCAAGAATTATGCTAGCTGTAAAGGCTATTTTAGCTCAATATTTAAGATTACCTACCTTAATTTTTGACGAAATAGATTCTGGAGTTTCTGGTGAAATTGCTATCAAAATGGGTGAAATCATGGAAGAGATGAGTAGGAATATGCAAATTTTTGCCATCACTCATTTGCCTCAAATTGCAGCCAAAGGGACAGTACATTTCAAAGTTTCAAAATCAACTATCGGCGAGGACACTCAATCGGAATTAAAATTATTATCCAACGAAGAACGAGTAATTGAAATAGCTCAAATGCTATCAGGAACTGTAGTTTCTGACTCGGCTTTAAATCACGCAAAGGCCTTGCTGAACTAAAGAAATACTATATATTTGTTAATTGAATAAAAAATAAAACCAAAAGTAAAGAATAACTAGCTATGATTATAGAACCAAGAATGAGAGGATTTATTTGTTTGACCTCTCACCCAAAAGGATGTGAGCAGAATGTTAAAAACCAAATCGAATATGTAAAATCAAAAGGGCCTATTGAAGGGGCAAAAAAAGTCCTTGTTATTGGTGCTTCAACGGGTTTTGGATTAGCCTCTAGAATCACAAGTGCATTTGGTTCGGGTGCTGGTACCATTGGAGTTTTTTTTGAAAAACCACCTGCCGAAGGTAAAACGGCTTCACCAGGTTGGTATAATTCGGCTGCTTTTGAACAAGAAGCTCATAAGGCAGGATTGTATGCCAAAAGTGTGAATGGAGATGCCTTTTCTAACGAAATAAAACAACAAACGCTAGACTTGATTAAGGCCGATTTGCGTCAAGTAGATTTAGTAATTTATAGCTTAGCTTCACCTGTAAGGCAACACCCAGTTACAGGCGTTTTGCATCGTTCGGTTTTAAAACCAATTGGTGACGTTTTCACTAATAAGACTGTGGATTTTCATACCGGAAATGTTTCAGAAATTTCGATAGCACCTTGTTCAGGTGATGATATTGAAAACACAATTGCAGTTATGGGAGGCGAAGATTGGGCCATGTGGATGGATGCTTTAAAAGCGGATAATCTTTTGGCGGAGGGAGCTACAACTGTAGCTTATTCATATATAGGGCCATCATTAACTGAAGCCGTATATAGAAAAGGGACAATAGGTTGTGCTAAAGACCATCTTGAGGCTACTGCGTTTGCTATTACAGATAGTTTAAAATCTATTGATGGAAAAGCGTATGTTTCTGTAAACAAAGCGCTGGTAACTCAAGCTAGTTCAGCAATACCGGTTATTCCTTTGTATATTTCATTATTATATAAAATCATGAAAGAAGGCGGCATTCACGAAGGGTGTATCGAGCAAATACAACGATTGTTTCAAGATAGATTATACAATGGCAGTTCTATTCCAACGGATGAAAAAGGAAGAATCAGAATAGATGATTGGGAAATGAGAGCCGATGTACAAGAAAAAGTAGCTAATTTGTGGTTACAAGCCACAACAGATACGTTGCCAGAAATAGGCGATTTGCAAGGATATAAGCAAGATTTTTTAAATCTCTTTGGATTTGGATTCGAAGGAGTGGATTATTTAGCTGATACAAATGAAATGGTTGCTGTTTCCAGTATTTCATAAAGATTACTAAAATTAATTTTGATTTTATTTCAAACCATTTCAAGAATTTAATTCTAGGAATGGTTTTTTTATCATTTATGAACTTTTTTTTAATCTAACAATGTGAAAAAAAAGCATTCTTTAGATTTCGTAATACTAAAAATAGTGTAATGAATTTAAATGTCATCCTGTATCATGCTTTGGGACAGGGTTACAAACGAATTGAAAAACATTCTCGATTTTTAAAGCTAAAATGGTGTAAATTAATAAAAATTTTAACGAATTATTAAGAAGTGTTTTAGGTTAATTTTTTTTTAATTATATTCGTAAAATATATGCGATTCCAGTCTATATTTTAAGCTACAATTTACTTATGAAATTGCTAATAAAAAGCACCTATCCCAAAATTTTATTTTTGTTTCTTTCATCGAGTGTTTTTTTTATAATCTTATATTTTTCGCTTTACAGATATACAAAAAAAGCGGAGGAACAACTTTATAAAACGTCTAATGAGCAATTTTATACTGAGGTTAATAAATTACTAGTTTTAGATTCAAAACCAATTTCAGTTGCCTTGCGTAATGACTCCAATTGGGATGAATTTGTGAATTTTATAACATCTAAAAATACAATCTGGTATAACGAGAACGTTGCAAACGAAATAGAAGCTTATGATGTTGATTATTTGGCTACGTATGACAATAATAAAAAATTTGTAATACACACTTCTTCTTCAAAGTTAAAATCTATTGATTTTATTCCAAAACAAGCAATGACAAATCTCAATAAAACTGGTTTAAGTCGGTTTTATATGAAAATACCTGAAGGGATAATTGAAGTTTCAGGAGCATCGATTAATCCTTCGGATGAAGCTAAAAAAATATTGGGAAAACCGTTTGGCTATTTTTTCGTTGTGAGGCTTATAGACCAATCTTTTATTAAAAATCTTGAGACTATTACTAATTCGAGTATTAATTTAGTTCAAAACAATAAAAAATTAATAGCAGAGGATCATTTTATTAGTACAACTATTCTCTTAAAAGATTATAATGGTCAAGAGATAGGTAGATTGAATTTTAAAAGGATTTTTCCAGTTTATTTTAATAATTTGTTGAATATTTTGTATTTAATTATCATCGCATTTATTATTAATTTAATTATTAATTTGGTTTTTACTAGAAAATGGGTGTATTATCCTTTAGAATTAGTGACAAGAATTTTAGAAAACGGGAATAGAAAAGCGATACAAAATTTAAAAAATTCAACAGGTGAATTTAGAAAAATAGGCAAACTTTTTGAAGAAAATATTAATCAGAAAAAAGAATTAATTGTTGCTAAAATCAAGGCTGAAGAAAGTGAAAGACTTAAATCTTCTTTCTTAGCTAATTTATCACATGAGATTAGAACTCCGATGAATGCAATTAATGGCTTTACAGATTTATTAATCAATACTAAATTAAGTAAAGATGAAAAATTAGAATATTTAAAAATAATCGATTGTAGTGGAAAAAATTTGGTTTCTATTATTGATGATTTAATTGA
This sequence comes from Flavobacterium sp., assembly GCA_031383535.1. Lineage (GTDB taxonomy): Bacteria > Bacteroidota > Bacteroidia > Flavobacteriales > Flavobacteriaceae > Flavobacterium. The sequence goes on along the minus strand of JANMZS010000129.1, from coordinate 12,797 downwards.
AATGTCGAAAATTGAATCGAATCAAATTGCCCCAAATTTCACTACTTTAAATTTAGATACTTGCATAAATGAATTATATGAAACTATCAAAATAACAATTCCTAAATCGAAAAACATTAATTTTAGAATTATTGACAACCAGAATCCAGTCAATCATCATATCAAAGTAGATGCAATTAAACTTAAGCAAGTATTAGTCAATATAATCAATAATGCTATTAAGTTTACTGAAAAAGGATTTGTCGCCTTTGGATATGAGGTTGATGAAAAAAACGCTAAAATTATTTTTAGAATTGAAGATACTGGGCTAGGAATAGATGAAAATCACCATAAATATATTTTTGATCGATTTAAAAGAGTGGATAGTGATATATCTATTAAAGTAGGAGGTTTAGGTCTAGGTCTAGCAATTTCTAAAGCCTATGTTGAAATGATGGGTGGAGAAATTTCATTAGAATCAAAAGTAGAGAAAGGGTCTGTTTTTACATTTACAATCCCTTTAATTTATGATAAAAATGTTAGAATTAAAGTAAAAGCAATTAGCGAATCATTTAATTCAAATGTTTTTAAAAAAGGAACTATTTTAATTGCAGAAGATGACAATATTAATTTTCTTTTATTTAAAAAAATTATAGAAATACGAGGGTATGATATTATAAGAGCCGTCAATGGACAAGAGGCTGTAGATATTTGTATAAACAATTCAAATATTGATTTAGTTTTAATGGATATTAAAATGCCACTATTGAATGGTTTTGAAGCATTTGAAGAAATTAAAGCATTTAGACCATCATTAACAGTAATTGCCCAAACCGCTTATTCTTCTATGGAAGATGAAGAAAAGATTTATAATGCTGGATTTTATGGGTATTTAACCAAACCAATAAATAGAGAGAAGTTATTTGAAATGTTGGATGAGGTGTTGACTTTACAATAAAAGAATAATTTTCAATTACAATAATTTAGTATAGTCAACGCTTTTTGTTTGCGATAACTTTAATTTTCGATACGAAACACTTTGTTTGATTGCTGTTAAATCGATTTTCTCGGTAGTTACTTTTCGCTAACTAAGAAATTTATTTCACTACTAAGTCATAAGAATAGAGATATTCATCACGAACAAAACCCATTTTATGATACAGTCCTTGAGCAATTATGTTGTTTTTGGCTGTTCTCAATCGAATTAGATTAGAACCTAATTCTTTTGCGAGTGTTACAGTTTGAAGTATTAGTTTTTCGCCAGTTCCCTTTTTTCTAATTTTAGAATCAACAAATAAGTCATTTAAAATCAATATTTTATTTAGGGCCAAAGAAGAAAAAGTAATATAATTCAACACAAAACCAATTGCTTTTTCTGGCTTTGTTTCATCAAAAGCCATGAAAATAACAGCCTCATTATTTTCAATCCTTTCTTTTAAATATGCTTTGTGTTTCTCATAATTAGAGGGTTTTTTATAAAACACAACATATTGATCAAATAAAGTTGTTAATTGGTCTAAATCATTTAGAGTAGCTTTTCGTATCATTTTTTGTTTAGTTTGGATTGAATTATTTAAAAGCCCAATTTAGCAAATTATATCCTTTTGTAACTTACATTCAAAAAATATATCTCAAAACAATAAAAAATTGAAGATTTTTACTTTTGGTAATCATTATTTTATTTATTGTTAAGCGAAGACTTTAAAGTTTGAATCTTTGATTACCATTTGGTGTAATTTTTATGGATTTAAAAATTGATACATAGTTTTCGGTTACTACTGTTTTTTTTAGCTTTAATTGCTCTAACCGTCCTGATTATTGAACTAATTACACCCCTGTTAATTTTTATGTTCGTTTAAATTTGTCAAAAAACGTTTTGTTTTCCATTTTTAAATGAAAAGAAGAATCTTGTTTTTTGCACTGTTGTTAATTAGCTGTGTTGGAGTTTCGCAAGAAACTAACAATACAGTTAAAGATTCAGTAGTCTCGGAACCTAAATTAACAGCAGCAATTGATGTTGTCTACCCATATTTGTGGCGTGGGATTCGATATTATGGTAATAAAGTTGCTTTCCAGCCTCATATTAATTATGCTTTTACAGATAAGTTAAGTTTTGAATTGTGGGCAACAACTAATTTTTCGAATGCTAAAGACGCGTATAACGAGTTTGATTGGACTATTTACTATCAAATTTCTCCGGTTTTAAATATTATGTTGGCTGATTATTATTGGCCAGCTACATTCAAAAACACCGATTGGGGAAAAAGTAATTATTTCGATTACTCAGAAGGATCCTCTCAAAGTATAGAATTATCTGTGTTGTTCGATTTTTCAGAGAAAGGAATGCCAATCAGGTTTCAATGGAATACTTTTATTGGGGGTAACGACTATAACTATAATATTGATGGAAATGCAACGACTAGGGCATTTTCGAGTTATGCTGAGGTTGGATATTCGCATACTTTAAAAAAATCAAACCTAGAGCTGCAATGTTTTTTGGGGGCAGTTGTGATTAATGGAGGTTATTATAGCAATGAAACCGATGAATCACCTGGATTTTCATTTACTAATTTTGAAGTTAGTGCAACTAAAAAAATCAAATTATATAAAAATTATAATCTTCCTCTTTTTGCAAAGTACATCTATAACGATTATGGTGTTCAAATATTTGACAGTGATAATAATATGACAAACACAATTCGAAATTTCTTTTCTTGCGGTGTTACATTTACTATCAAATAAGCTTTAAAATAATCCCCTAAAAAAATGATGTTTTTAAGGGATTTTTATTCCATTTTTTCTACTTCAAAAAATTAAAAAGAATTAATCCACGCAAAATTGTTTTGGGCGATTATTTCTTTTTCTTTTTTTAAAAAATCCAAATAAGCTTGTGCAACCGGGCTTAGCGATTTGTTTTTGAGCCATACCAATCTCCAGTCAGACTTAATGGGAAAACCTGAAACTGGAATTATTTGTAAATCTTTGTTTTTGAGTTCGTTATTCGAGCCTATCAAGGGCATGATAGAGTATCCTAATCCAGAAATAACAGCTTGTTTTACGGCTTCGTTCGAAGTAAGTTGCATTTTCATTGGGGCTATTATTTCATTCCTTTCAAAAAATTCTTCCATCACAAGTCGTGTCGCCGAACCTTCTTCTCTATAAATTAAAGGGATAGTGTTAAAGATCGATTTTTCATACGGTTTGTTCGGAATTATAACATCTTTGTTACCAATTAAATACAATTTGTTTTCTAATAAAATCTCTGAATTTAGATTTACTTTTTTTGGTAAAACGGAAACTAAAGCAAAATCAACTTCATTGTTTTCCAAACTAGTAATCACTTTTGATTTGTTTGTTACGTCCATTTTTAAATCAATTCCAGGGTTTAATTTTAAAAAATCAGACAAAAAATAAGGCATAACATACTTTCCGGTAGAAACTACAGATATGTTTAATTTTCCAGATAAAATCCCTTTAAATGACATGGTCAAATAATTTATTTTCTGGACTTCATTTAGAATATTCTTAGCAGTTTCTACAATTTTTTGACCAAAATCTGTTATGTATAATTGTTTACCGATAACTTCAGTTAGAGGAATTTCAAATTGATTTTGCAGGTTTCTCATTTGGATTGAAACCGCGGGTTGCGATAAATTTAACTCCTCAGATGCTTTTGTAATGCTTTTTACTTCGGCAACTTTTAGAAATATTTGTAATTGATGTAGGGTGTAGTTCATAAATATTTTTTATGGATTAGATAGTAAATATAAATAAAAATTTATAAATAACTCGTAATATATTTGCAAAAACAAATTTAAAAATTATGCTAGATACTACTAAACACGAATTTCAATTAATAGAAGGAGAGTTTTTTCCAAACGAAGCTTTGAAATTATTAATGTCGTTATTGAATAACAAAATAAACTACCATCAACTAGAGTCTTTTAGTAATCAAATTCGAATAGGTAGTGATTTTTCTCATTCCAAAAAAAGAGTTGAATATCTTAAACAATCTATTGAAGATATTAAATTGATTTTAAAAGATGCTGAAGAAAGCGGAAAACAATTAAAAATTGAAAGTATCATTCAAATTACTTTATCAGAATAAATATATTCAATGTTTGAAATAAGAGTTTTTAGAATATTTTAAAATAAACAAAGTTATTATGAACACAACTCTATTAATGGATAATCTAACAAGTCCTGCTTTACTATTTTTTTTATTAGGGATAATTGCGGTGCAGGTAAAAAGTGATTTAGAAATTCCTAAAAATTCATCAAAATTTATTTCCCTTTACTTACTGTTTTCTATAGGTTTTAAGGGTGGTCAAGAATTAGCACATAGTTCTTTGAATATGGAAATTTTTTGGTCAGTGTTTTTTGGAATAGCAACCGCTATTGTTATTCCTTTTTATACTTTTTTTATATTAAAAAAGAAACTAGGGATAGACAATGCTGGTGCCATTGCAGCAGCTTATGGTTCGGTAAGCGCAGTAACTTTTGTGACAGCACTCTCTTTTTTAGAACTTCAGAAAGTTACATTTAATGGACACATGGTAGCTATTATGGCGTTAATGGAAGCTCCTGCAATTATTGTTGGAGTTGTTTTAATATCTTTTTTTAAGAAGAATAACGACATAAAAATTTCAGATATCATAAAACATTCATTTACTAACGGTAGTGTTATATTAATTGTTGGGAGTTTAATTATTGGAATGTTAGCAAGTGAAAGTCAGGCAGAGGGAATCAAACCTTTTACTACAGATTTATTTAAAGGATTTCTAATGATATTTTTACTTGACATGGGGATGACAAGCGGAAGAAAATTATCCGAATTTATTAAAAACGGTTGGTTTACTTTGGCATTTGCAATTGTTATTCCATTTGTTAATGGCTGTGTCATTGCAGTTCTTAGTGGTTTTGTTACACATGATATAGGAGATCGTTTTATTTTTGCTGTATTGGCAGCAAGTGCATCTTATATAGCAGTTCCTGCAGCAATGAAAATTGCAGTACCAAAAGCAAACCCAGGTTTATATTTACCAATGGCGTTGGCAGTTACTTTTCCTTTTAATATTACCATTGGATTACCTTTGTATTACGCAGTTGTTTTAATGACTTAAATTAGAGTAACATAATTAGGTTAAGTATTAATTTTTGAATCCAATATATTTAGTTAAGAGAAATTCCTTTTGTTATTAAAAGGAGTTTCTCTTTTTTTTAAATAAAAAAAGAACACAGCTCTAAGCTACTAATCCTAAAATATAGGTTGGTACACGGATTACCCCGATTTTAATATATAAAAGCGGATTTTTTTATTAAAAAAATCAAAAAATGTTCTAAATCCGTTCAATCTGTTTTATCTGTGTGCTATTTTTAAATTTTAAACAGCTTGGCGGAATGTCATATAAATGAATTAGTGAAAATTAATTTAAGAAAAAATCAAGTTTAAATTAAGGAATACATTTTTTTACATTACCATTTTTTGAATATTGATAATTCTACTGAAAAATGCAATTGTTATCTGTTCAGGTTAAATAAAAGTTAATAAATTTGTTAAAAACTATTATTTAAGACAAAGAAATCATCATAACAAAAAGTTAATTTTGGTTTCGAATCTTCTAAATAAGAGCAATAAAATTTAGAAATCAATAAACCCAATTAATAATTAAATTAAATTAAACATGAAAAAAGTAATTACTATTTTAGCCTTAGCGCTTACAAGTTCGGTGACATTTGCTCAAGACACACCACTAGAAATTTCAGGATCAGCTGATTTGTACTACAAGTATGATTTTTCTAAATCGACTCAAATCCCTACTAGTTTTGCAACAGATCAAAACTCTGTATCGTTAGGTATGATTGATGTTGTTTTAAAGAAAAAAACGGGTAAAACGTCTTTCGTAGGGGAAGTTTCTTTCGGACCTAGAGGGCAAGATCAATCTATTCCTATGGATGGTGTAAGCTTTGCTACTAGCACTAGTGATGATAGCGGTCAATCTTTCCACATTCAAAATCTCTATGCTGCTTATGCTGCTTCTGACAAATTGACTTTGACAGCAGGGTTTATGGGAACATTTATTGGATATGAAGTAATTTCTCCTTTATCTAATTTTCATTATTCTACTTCTTATTTGTTTACCAGCGGTCCATTCCAAAATGCTGGAGTTAAAGGAACTTATGCTTTTTCAAGCAAAGTGTCTTTGATGGCAGGTTTGTTTAACGACCAATGGAATGCTTATCAAGCAAATCCATCTTTTGGACTAAATGCTTTTGGAGCACAATTATCATTAACACCAGTTGAAGGACTTTCTGCTTACATTAACTTATTGAGCGGTTCTGCAACAGGAACTGTAATTGATTTAACTGCTGCTTACCAAGTTTCAGAAAAATTCAAATTAGGTTTGAATGTTGCTGATTATTCAGATGCTTCTAAAGATTCAGATGGAGGATATACAGGTTTTGCTTTATATCCATCTTATGCAGTATCTAGCAATTTTGGTTTAGGATTGCGTGCAGAGTCATTCAAATCTAAAGAGGATTCTTTAGATGCTTCAATAACAGCATTCACTTTATCTGCTAACTTAAAATCAGGTGGATTAACTTTTATTCCTGAATTTAGAATGGATAACGGTAAAGACGAATATTTCAGTGATTCAGACGGAGCTCCGACAAAATCGGCTTCACAAGTTTCTTTAGCTGTAGTTTACGGTTTCTAAGAAAACTACACAATTTTATATTAAGAGTCCCGCAATTTGCGGGACTTTTTTTGACTGTACTAACCAGCCTTACAAAATGTTCCGAGCCTAGGGCTCTGATTTATACTATAATAGTTCCGTAGGAACGATTCGTACTATAACAATGGATTTTATTTTGTTGAAATTTACCCCAATATTTCACATTAAATAGTTAGTATCTATTGCTTTTTAGATAAGTTGTAAATACTGTTGATAGTTTTAGGATCTAAATAAGAATCAACTTCTGTTTGGATATAATGCAATTTAAAGGCTTTGATAGCCGCCATTAAATTTTTAGTATTATAGCCAATAATACGTAATCCTTGTTCTATACTGAAAGTTGGAGGTGCATTTTCTAGCACTTCATCTGGCCAAATTCCAAATCCCATTGAAGCTAATGTTTTCCAAGGAAAAAAGGCGCTAGGATCTTGTTTTCGGGTAGGGGCAATATCCGAATGTCCTATAAAATTTTCTGCTGGAATATTGTAGTCTTTCTTTAATTTGGTTAACAGTGCCAATAAAGTATTAATTTGTGATTCTGAAAAGGCTTCATTACCATTATTATCTAGTTCAATCCCAATAGAACATGAATTGATATCGGTATTTTTTCCCCATGAAGAAACTCCTCCATGCCAAGCACGTAAGTAATCGTTAAGCATATGAACTATTTTGCCATCTTTAGATATAATATAATGAGCACTTACTTTGCTTTCGTTTTTAGTAAATGTTTTTATAGTTTGTTGTAATGAATCTTGTGCCGTATGATGAATGATAATAAAATTGGGTTTTCTAAGATTGAAATTTACAGTGCCAATCCATTCCGTACTGATTCCTTCTTGCAAAGGAATACCACCAGTTTTTGATATAGAATCTTTATAAATCAATAATTGTTTTAAGTATAAAGAATCGCGATTTGTTTCTGGTATTTCTACTTTTTGTAATGAAGTTGCCTCTTTTACAGAAATGGTTTCCTTAATTGTGCTTAATTTTTCGTCATAGACTTTCTCACTTTTTTTATACGGATTTGTTGAGCAAGAAATCAGAATTAAATGCGGAATTAAGACGCAATATATTTTTCTAAGTAAAGTCATAAGGGTTTGATTTTTATATTTTTAAATAAAAAAAATTATTTCTTTTTCTTTTTAGATTTCGGTTTATTACTATTCTTTGTTTCTTTAAAAATAAAATAGCTGGCTTTTTGATCTTTGTTCAAAAATGCTACTATTTTTCGGTCTGTGATTTCAGAAAGGGCTTCAAAATTTTTTATTTGGTCTTCTTCGCTAAATTTCTGTTTTAGTAATCTTCTTTGTTCCATTATGCTCTCTTTAAGAACATTCGAAATGGCAATGACTTGGAGTTCATCAAGATTAAACTCAGGTTTCATTCTTTCCATTATTTCAGCAACGGTTTTTTCAACAGGTACTTCTTCGGGTTTTTCATCAGGAATTCCTTGATTCATTTGGTTCATTCCGTTATTTTGCCTGTTCATTCCATTTCCAAAACCATTGTTTCCAAATTGGGCAAATACAGAATTGATTGAAAACAGGACACATATTATCAGGAGTATATTTTTAAAAATTTTCATGATTTTTAGTTTATATTGGTTCAGCAAACAAATCAAACTCGGTGGCATCAGTCACTTTTATCATAACAAATTCGCCTGTTTTTACATAATGTTTCGCGGCGTCAATCAATACTTCATTGTCTACATCAGGGCTGTCAAATTCTGTTCTTCCCACAAAATGAGCACCCTCTTTTCGGTCTATAATACAACGAAAGGTTTTGCCAATTTTTTCTTGATTCAAGTCCCATGAAATTTGAGATTGTATTTCCATTATTTCGTTGGCACGTGCTTGTTTTACATCTTCAGGGACATCGTCAACCAAATCGTAGGCACTTGTGTTTTCTTCATGAGAATAGGTAAAACAACCCAATCGTTCGAATTTCATTTCCTGAACCCAATCTCTCATGATCTCAAAATCTTCTTGTGTTTCACCTGGATAGCCTACAATAAGCGTTGTTCTAATGGTCATTCCAGGAACAGCTGCACGAAATTCTTTCAGCAATTTAGTGGTTTTTTCTTTTGTAGTACCGCGTTTCATGGATTTTAGAATCGAATCTGAAATGTGTTGCAACGGAATATCAATATAGTTACAAATCTTAGGCTCCCGTTTCATGATTTCTAAAACATCCATCGGAAAACCAGTAGGGAAGGCATAATGCAAACGAATCCATTCAATTCCTTCTACTTGAACTAATGCTTCGAGTAATTCGCCAAGATTACGTTTTTTGTAAATGTCTAAACCATAATACGTCAAATCCTGCGCAATCAAAATCAATTCTTTCACTCCGTTTTTAGCCAAACCTTCAGCTTCTTTTACTAGTTTTTCGATAGTTTGCGAAACGTGTTTTCCACGCATTAACGGAATCGCACAAAAACTGCAGGGTCTGTCACATCCTTCAGCAATTTTCAAATAAGCATAATTTTTTGGAGTAGTCGTAATGCGTTCACCTAGTAATTCGTGTTTATAGTCGGCTCCCAAAGCTTTTAATAAAGCAGGCAATTCAGTAGTACCAAAATATTGATCTACATTTGGGATTTCTTTCTCCAAATCAGGTCGGTATCTTTCGGATAGACAGCCTGTAACGAAAACTTTATCGACAAGTCCTTTTTCTTTTTTGTCGGCATATTCTAAAATCATATTTACTGATTCAGCTTTAGCATTATCAATAAATCCACAGGTGTTAATCACTACAATATTTCCCTCTTCTTCATGTACCACTTCTTTGCCGCTGGCTTTCAGTTGCCCCATTAACACTTCGCTATCGTATACGTTTTTGGAACATCCAAGCGTGATGACATTTATTCTATTCTTTTTTAAAGACTTGGTTCTCATAGATTTAAAATCCCTATAAATTGGGAATTTTGCAAAATTACGATTTTTATTTTAAGGAGCACACGCCTTTGTTTTTTTAAGACCATTTTGTCCCGCTATTCGCTATATCCACGCCGTCATGATTATTGTATTTTTCAGCTTTTTGATATGGCGTGGGATGCCGCTTCTATCGGGGCTATTTTATAACTTTTGGTATTTCAAAACATCATTAAAAGAAAAACCACTTCAATAAATGAAATGGTTTTCAAAATAAAAACTTAAAACTAATTCAAAAAACTATAACTCAAACAATAAAGTTAGTGATACATTATTATTGGTGGTATTTATTCTAGATCCATCTGTAAATCCTTGAGAGAAAAAGCTTTGGTTGGTATCTCTTTTGGATGTTGAATACGATACATCTAATTTTGTAGCACCAAAATTATACCCAAATCCACCAGAATACCCGGTTAAATCGCCAACGGTTGTCCCGTTTTTATATGGACTTTGCTCAAAACGATACCCGCCTCTAAGGCTTAACTGTTTTATTTTATATTCTCCACCAATACGTAATTCACTTGTTTGAGCGAGAATATTTGCCATTACAGCATTTATAGAATTGAAATCATTATTGGGTTTGTATTGTGTGTTGCTATAGTCTTTTATAGCATAATCAATACTTAGCAAACCTGTTTTGCCAAAAATGTATGCAAAACTCCCTGTTATTTTGCTTGGTGTTTGTAGTTTATAGGGTTCATAGATATTGATTATTTGAGGATTGACCACATCGTTTGTTGCATTAAGATTGGTTCCTTCACTTACAACGCGTAAACTTTGTGACAATTCATCATTTAAATTATAATACGTAGGAGATTCATATCCCAAACCCAAACGAATTTCTTTGGTTGCTTTTAAAATAGCACCTAACTGAAACGAAAACCCACTGCCGTAGGTGTATAAATCATTATCAAAACGCAACCAAGATACCGAATAATCTGAGGTTAATGGTGCGTCATTTTTTTCATAAAAACTCGTAGATTGATTGTAATCAATAAAATGAGTACTTAAATTTATTCCCAAAAACAATTTGTCTTTATAAGATGTTGCACCATTAAAGGCTATTTTTCCGTTATATCCTGTAGATATTACTTCGTTTTCTTGATAATAATTTGCTCCTGTGGGTACAAGGGAAGTGTAGTTACGGTTTGAATTTTCATTATAATTCTCAGCTGCATCAATAATATAGCCTTGATATCCTAAAAATGCTTGTTGAGTACCAAAACCATAATTACTACCTAAATAGCTATATAAGTCAGAAATAGTTTCTCCGCTTTGTAATTGTAAATTTGGCAAAGAAACGCCACTATTTCTGTTAGCATAACTCAAAAAATATTGGTCAATTGAATTATTTGGATTGGTTCCAGCTGAAAAGATTGAGTTGTCAAAATTATTGGTGTTTTCATAATTTATAGCCAATGAAAACTTTTTCCAATCGCTTTTTGAATCAGAATTTTTAAAAACAAAAACAGCTCCTGCTTGATTTAAATCTAGAGAATTGTTATCTTCAAGATTTTTATCTCCATAATAGGTTGATTTGTTTTTAGTATAAAAATTACTAAAAGTTCCACCCACTTGATTGTTTGAGAATATTGCTGAACCTGCGGGGTTTACATTTAACGAAGACAAATCGCCTCCCAATGCTCCAAAAGCCCCACTCATAGCACTGAAACGAGCCGTTCCGTTGAGGTTGTCTTGTGCAAATCGAAGCGCATCATTGATGTCTTGTGCTTGTGATAAGTTACAAGTAAATCCTAAAAAAAGTATGAGTATTTTTTTCATTTTTGATAAAGTAAAATTAATTTCCCAGTTTTAACAACTATCGATTACCTTCTTCCACCACCACCTGATGATCTTTCGCCACCACTACTGCCCCCAAAAGACCCACTGTTTCCCGATGATCTTCCGCCTCCAAATGAGCCTGAACTCCTAGTGTTGTTACCGTCAGAATTGGTTGAATAAGTTCTTGATGGAGAATTGCTTTCTGAATTATTGTTGTTTGAATATATTCTAGTACGAGTGTTAGTCGAGTTATTTTGAGTTTGAGCATCACCTCTGTTCGTAAATGTTTGAATTCTTCGGTTTAAACTACTACTTGTTTCATTAGTTCTAGAATTTGTATAATTAGTTCTTCTAGAATTAACGGTATTGTTTGGAGAATAAGTTCTAGTAACTCCATCGTTGGAATAACCAGTTCCTCTTCTCGATTGGTTGTAACTATATTGAACATTAGAATAGTTATTATACCCCCAATTACAGCTTGGTTGCCCCCACCAGTTTCCATACCAATTGTTCCAACCCCAACCCCAATTAGAGCCATACCAGTTGTTCCAGCCAATGCCCCAACCCCAGTTTGATCCATACCAGCTGTTCCATCCCCAAGGATTATTCCATCCCCAGTTAGTATTCCACCCATTGTCATTAACATAAATTACTGTAGTATTTGGATTGTTGAATTCTCGATTTACATTAGCATTGTTCGAATTAGCAATACTATCTTTTGGTACATCGTTAAATAATCCAGAGGATAAATTTTCGTTTTGCAAAGAATTAAAGTATTCTTTGTATTTGTGATTTGTATTGTTTGGCGCAATTGAAGTGTTGTTTTTTACTTCGGAATTTCCATAAATTCCATCAGAGTCATAATACGAACTATTTTGATAAGAACTACACGACGTTATTAAAAGGATTAGAAACCCAAAAACAGAATAAAAAAAGGCATTTGATGAGGGAAAAATAGTTGTTTTCATATCTATAGTTTTTTTTATTGTTGCACATTACAAAAATAGTTAGTTTTGCGGAACTATTTAGTTAAAAAAAGTAAAACAAAATTTGTGCCAAACTATTCAATATGAGCAAGAACCTCACCACACGATCAGACGATTATTCAAAATGGTATAACGAACTGGTTGTAAAAGCCGATTTAGCCGAAAACTCAGGGGTTAGAGGTTGTATGGTTATTAAACCATATGGTTATGCAATTTGGGAAAAAATGCAAGCTGAATTAGACCGAATGTTTAAAGAAACAGGACATCAAAATGCTTATTTCCCGTTGTTTGTTCCTAAAAGTATGTTTGAAGCAGAAGAGAAAAATGCCGAAGGTTTTGCCAAAGAATGTGCTATTGTTACGCACTATAGGCTAAAAAAC
>JANMZS010000047.1:0-18156 GCA_031383535.1 Flavobacterium sp. | reverse complement strand
TTATAAAGGTGAAGGAGTTCAAAAAGGAACCGGACGTTTTGGACCTTTTATCAAATGGGATGGAATTTTTATTAATGTAAGCAAAAAATATAATTTTGATAATTTATCACAATCGGATATTGTAGAATTGATTGAAGATAAATTGCAGAAAAATATTGATAAGGTATTACATAACTGGACAGCAGAAGGGATATTGGTCGAAAAAGCCCGTTGGGGAAGATCAGTAATAACCAAAGGGAAAATCAAAATAGAATTAAGCAAAGATATTGATGCTTCAAAGTTAACCTTGGAAGAAGTTCAGGAAATGATAGCAAAAAAAACTCCCACTAAAAAAACTCCAGTAAAAAAGGCAACAACGACTAAAAAGCCTGCAGCAAAGAAAAACCGCGGTTAAAAAGAAATAATATGGAATTTAATTTTCTAAAGCCTTTAGATAATAAAGTCCTTCAATTGATTAAGGAATTTTCTTCCCAGCAATTAGGAAGTAAGGTGGTACTTCATACTGCGGAAGATTTTCCGGATTTGAATAAAATTAAAATTGCTATAATTGGTGTTTTAGATAATCGTGGAGATATTATAGACCAAAGCAATGATGTTGACGTATCAGACATTCGAAAAGAATTGTATGGATTGTTTCCTGGCAATTGGGATGCTTCCATAGCTGATTTAGGAGATATTGCAGCAGGAAATTCAATTAATGACACTTATTTTGCTTTAAATAAAGTGGTTTCAAGTTTAGTAAAGCGGAAAATTATTCCTATTGTGATAGGAGGAACACAAGATTTAACGTATCCGTTATACCGTGCTTATGATAATTTAGAGCAAATGGTCAATCTGGTATCTATAGACCGAAAATTTGATTTTGGAAAAGAAAGTGATTCCATTTCAACTACTTCTTATTTAACCAAAATTGTTTTAGACGAACCGAATAATCTGTTTAATTTCAGCAACATTGGGTTTCAAACGTATTATAATTCGCAGGAAGAAATTGATTTGATTGAAAAATTATTTTTTGATGCCTATCGGTTAGGTGACATTTCGAATAATATTGCACTTGCTGAGCCCGTTTTTAGAGATGCTGATATGGTAAGTATTGATTTAAATTCTGTGAAATCATCTGATTCAGGGAATGTTAATCCATTTATGCCCAACGGTTTTACTGGAAAAGAGATTTGTTCATTGTCAAGATATGCCGGAATAAGTGATAAAGTTTCTCTTTTAGGGGTTTTTAATCACAATAATACTAGACAAGAGTCCGTTTTGATTGCACAAATAATTTGGTATTTTATCGAGGGGTTTCATTATCGCTCAAACGAATATCCTTTTGGGAGTAAAGAAAAGTATACAAAATATATAATTCCGTTAGATGTAGACGAATTAGTTTTTTATAAAAGCAACAAAACCGATAGATGGTGGATTGAATTGCCATTTATTTCAAGCACAAATAATAAGTTAAAGAAAAATACGTTATTACCATGCTCCCACGAAGAATATTTGGGTGCTTGTAATCACGAAATTCCAGAAAGATGGTGGAAAGCCCAACGCAAAAATATTATATAATTTGAAAAAATTGTATAATAAAATTATCAAAATCAATGTTGTATTTAGAAGCGTGTATTTTTATTGTAATTAAAAACTTACGTTAAAATATTGATTTTAGGTGTTTTGTCGGCTTTTTGTGTATTTTGTCGGTAAAATGTTTTTTTCTTTAATGATTTAATTTTAGTTTTGACTTGTCATCTAAGTTGTAAATTAATTAATTGGTTTTTATACAATAATAAATAGAATCACATATATAATAATAATGAAATACAAAACCCAAATTTTTATGAAGAAGTTTATTGCATTTACAGCAATTTTAAGCTTACTAATTGGCTGTGGTGGTTCATCGGATAAAGGTGAATTAGTGGGTGTTAAAGGCGCAAAATGGAATCCTGAAAAGCCATATGGTATGACTTTAATTAATGGAGGTTCTTTCATCATGGGTAAATCTGATGAAGATGTCGCTCATGTATTAGACGCAACAACTAAAACCGTTACGGTTCGTTCTTTTTATATGGATGAAACCGAAATTACAAATAGCGAATACCGCCAGTTTGTATATTGGGTAAAAGATTCTACTATGCGAGTTAGACTAGCTATTTTAGCTGACGAAACAGGACAAAAACCTTCAGATGGTAAAGATAAAGGAAAAGGAAAAGCTGCAGGTAGTATCGGTGATTTTGCTTTTAATGATGCTGATCCAGCAAAAATGACCGCTTATGATAAATACATGTATGATAACTATTATAGTATTGGTACAGATGATGATCCTTATGCAGGAAGAAAACTCAATAAAAAGATAAAGTTAATTAATGACACTAAATTGTATCCAGACGAATATTATACTGAGGTTATGGATTCAATGTATTTACCTATAGAAGAATCCTTTAATGGATTAAGGACTATTGATGTGAATAAATTAAAATTCCGTTATTCTTGGATGGATATTCAAGCTGCCGCAAAAGCCAAAACGGGCAAAAGAAAAGATTTTATTAGAACAGAGCAAGTCAAAGTGTATCCTGATACCACAACTTGGATTAAAGATTTCTCCTATTCGTATAATGAACCAATGCACAATGATTATTTTTGGCATCAAGCGTATGGTGAATACCCTGTTGTAGGAGTAAATTGGAAACAAGCCAAAGCTTTTTGTGCTTGGAGAACTTTAAATAAAAATTCTTATATTAAAAGCAGCAAAAAGAAAGGGCGTGTCTTAACCAATAGTTTTAGATTACCTTCTGAAGCCGAATGGGAATATTCAGCAAGAGGTGGAATCGAGTCTGGAACCTATCCGTGGGGAGGTCCTTATACTAAAAATGACAGAGGTTGTTTCCTAGCTAATTTTAAACCCAATAGAGGAGATTATGCAGCAGATGATGCCTTATATACAGTAGAAGCAAAATCGTATGATCCAAACGGCTTCAACCTGTATAACATGGCTGGAAATGTTTCGGAGTGGACGGACACTTCTTATGAGCCTAATGCTTACGAATATGTTTCATCAATGAATCCAACGGTTCAAGATAATAAAAACATGCGAAAAGTGGTTAGAGGTGGTTCTTGGAAAGATGTGGCTTATTTTCTTCAAGTAAGTACAAGAGACCATGAATATGCTGATACTGCCAGAAGCTATATTGGTTTTAGAACCGTACAAGATTACATGGGAAATCAAGCAACAAATAAAATTAATACAAAAAAATAAACTTAACCTTAACCTAAAACTATTATATTATGTCTTTACTGAACAAAAAACAAATGAATTTTGCTTATGGAATGGGAGCTGCAGTTGTAATCATTGGAGCTTTATTCAAAATCACCCACCTCGAATTTGGTTTTATAACTGGAAATTTAATGCTTACCATAGGTCTTGTAGTAGAGGCTGGAATTTTTGCTCTATCCGCATTTGAGCCAGTAGGAGATGATTACAAATGGGAGAATGTTTACCCTCAATTAATTGATGCTAAAGCAGCTCCAGCAAAAACTAATAAAACAGAAACGCCTTCTGACACACAAGGATTGTTGTCTCAAAAATTAGATGCTATGCTTAAAGAAGCAAAAATTGATGGCGAATTGATGTCAAGTCTAGGGACAAGTATCAAAAATTTTGAAGGTGCTGCCAGAAGCATAATGCCTACCGCAGATTCTATTGCTTCTACCAAAAAATATAGCGAGGAGTTAACATTAGCAGCGGCTCAAATGGAATCTCTAAACAGTTTGTATAAAGTACAATTGCAAAGCGCAGCAAGAAATGCTCAAGTAAATGATGAGGTTGTCGAGAACAACATCAAATTAAAAGAGCAAATGCAATCCTTGACATCTAATCTGTCTTCGTTGAATACAGTTTATGGAGGTATGCTTTCTGCTATGAATAATAAAGGATAATTAATTAGTTCTCAATTTAAAAATTAAACAATTAACTAATTAGTAGAAATTATGGCAGGAGGAAAACTTACCCCTAGGCAAAAGATGATAAACCTAATGTATCTGGTTTTTATCGCCATGTTGGCATTAAATATGTCCAAAGAAGTATTATCAGCATTTGGAATCTTAAATAATAAAATTACAGAATCAAACAGCGTTTTAGATAGTAGAAACGATACATCGTTAGAAGAGTTAACACAAAAAGCTCAAGATCAGCCAGCACAATATGGTGATAAAAAAGCCAAAGTAGAAAAAATCAGAAAAGTTTCAAAAGAATTTTGTGACTACATTGATGGAATTAAAAAACAAGTAACAAGTAAAACTGAAAAAGATGCTCAAGGAAATTTTCTTTATGAGCAAATGGACAAAGGTGATTTAGTTGATCGATTATTTTTTAACGGAGAAAAACCCTCAAAAGAAGGTAAAGAATTTTTGGAAAGAATAAAAAATTATCCATTTCAAATTAGACAAATTGGCGGTAGTTCTATTGCAGATGTTGAAATGAAAAAAATCTTTGCAAGGTTTGCAACCGAACCTGTGAAACCTGCTGAAAAAGGTGCTGCGCCATTACCATGGTTTAATTATCATTATTTTGGGTATCCATTAATTGCAACAGTTACAAAATTAACTCAATTGCAGGCCGATATTAAAGCTACAGAGAGCGATGTAATGACTGGTATGTTTCAATCTTCTTTGGTTGCAGCGGCTTCTCTTACCGCTTATAAACCAATTGTCGTTCCTGAAAAATCAGTATTTTTTCAAGGAGAAGCAGTTAAAGGAAAAATTATTCTAGGAAAATTTGACCCAACATTAAAAGCCAAGTCTGTAATTGTTAATGGCAGCAATGTTCCTGCAGAAGCAGGACAAGCAAACTTTTCATTTGGAGCAGGTAATATTGGAGAACATGCCATAACAGGTTCATTTAATTTTGACGAAAACGGTAAAATAATAAGTTTACCTATTATTGGTAATTACGTAGTTGTAGCAAGACCAAAATCAGCTACGATTTCTGCCGATAAGATGAATGTGGTATATCGTGGAGTTTCTAATCCAATGACGATATCCTTTGCGGGAATATCTGACGATAAGGTTACAGCATCCGCACCAGGACTAAGCAAACTTGGAGGTGGTAAATATGTAATGAATCCGCAATCAGGAACTCAAGCAACAATAACAGTTACAGGAACACTTCCTGATGGTTCAAAAGTTTCGGATAGTAAAGTTTTTAGAATCAAAGGAATTCCGGGGCCAACAGGAACCGTAAGAGGAGAAATGGGTGTGGTAAAAGGGCCTAAATCAAGTTTAGAAATTTCAACCATAGGAGCAAAACTACTTGATTTTGATTTTGAAGTAGGTTTGGATGTTGTTGGTTTTAATTTTAAAGTAGCGGGTCAGCCTACTGTGGTTGTTCCAGGAAACAAATTAAATGCACAATGCAAAGCGGTACTGTCAAAAGCAGGAAGGGGCGATCAGGTTACTATTTCTGAAATCAAAACTAAATTAGTTGGAGCGGGTAGTTATTTATTGCCAAGAACAGCACCAGTAATCTATGAAATACAATAATAATTAGATTGTAGAGTTACTTCAATAAGACATAAAGATAATATGATGAATGCAAGAAATTTTTTAATAGTTATTATTTCTATAACAGGAAGTATGGTTTCTTTTGCTCAGGCTAATTTACTCAATGCCAAGTTTCCTGAGGAAATAGGTATTAAAACAGCGGATGAATTAATTGCTGACAATGATAAACCTTTAGAATATGGATATATCAATGACAGAGATGTTTTGATGGGGAAAATGACATGGGAAATTATTGATTTAAGCGAAAGAGTTAATTTTCCGTTGTATTTTCCTGTTGACACTGCCAATATTGGTGCTGACAGGCGTTCTTTATACGATGTTTTGACAAAAGCAATTCGTAGCGGAGAAATTACCGATGTTTATTCGGATAGTTATTTCAACACCAAAAAAACTTTCAATGACATTAAAGCATCTTTAACACGTATCGATACTACAGATGCAGGAAGAGAACAAATTAATGCAGGTATTCCTGTTTCTCCTGAATATATTGTTAGACAAGATTTAACAGCTCAGGATGTGAGTCAATATAAAATTAAAGGATATTGGTATTTTGACAAACGTCAGAGTGAATTAAAATATCGATTGATTGGAATTTGCCCAGTCACTCCTGATGTTTATACGATGAACAGTGATGAAAAGGATTATATTGAGTTATTTTGGGTGTTTTTTCCATCCGCCAGATATGTGTTGCATGAGGCAAAATCGTTTAATGATAAAAATTCTGCTATGCCCATTTCCTTTGATCAAATATTAAATTCAAGGAGATTTAATGCCGTAATTTATCAAGAAGAAAATGTTTATGGAGATCGAACCATTGCGAGTTATATGAAAGATAATGCACAGAATCAATTATTAGAAGCTGATAGAGTGAAAGAAAAAATTCGAAATTTCGAATCCGACATGTGGAATTATTAAATTTCATTTTATAAATTTATATAGAACTCTTGCCTACCAGTAAGAGTTCTTTTGTTTAAAATTATTCGTAGGTTAAAACTTCTAACTTCCCACCTCACACTTCTAACTTCAAAATGATTGATTACTTAATAATAGGTTCTGGATTAGCCGGTATTTCGTTCTCTGAAATTGCTTTGCAACATGGCAAGTCTATTTTAGTATTGGACAATAATTCTCAAAACTCCTCCAAAATTGCCGCAGGTTTATACAATCCAGTCATTCTAAAACGGTTTAGCGAAGTAGGACAGGCCAAAGAGCATTTGCAGGCAATGAATGCGTTTCTTGTAGGTTTAGAACAAAAACTAAACACTAAAGTAGATTTTAAAATGCCTATTTTAAGAAAATTTTTTTCTATCGAAGAGCAAAATAATTGGTTTGCTGCTTCGGATAAAATCAATCTTGCGCCATACTTATCTACTTCTTTAATTTCTAAAAAATACCAATCTATTAATTCTCCTTTTGGATATGGCGAAGTATTACAAACAGGTTATGTTGACACTGCTTTGCTATTGAGCAGTTATAAAGACTACCTGATTAAGAATCAACTTTTTATTGAAGTAACATTTGATTATTCTCTTTTAGAGGAAGAAACGAATGGTATTCGATATAAAGATATTCAAGCAAGACACATTGTTTTTGCCGAAGGTTTTGGGATGCATGCTAACCCGTATTTCAAAGATTTGCCTTTAGATGGAACAAAAGGGGAGTTGATTATCATTAAAGCACCTTTATTGAATTTAGATGTTATTCTAAACACCAGTGTTTTTATTTTGCCTTTAGGAAATGACTTATTTAAGGTTGGAGCAACCTACAACTGGGAGGATAAAACGGCTATTCCAACCGAAGGAGGGAAAAACGAATTGGTCGAAAGAATTAAAGAAATCATCACTTGCGATTTTGAAATTATCGCGCATCAAGCAGGAGTTCGTCCAACGGTCAAAGATCGAAAACCCTTGGTCGGGACGTATGCGCACCATAATTCGATACACATTCTTAATGGACTAGGAACTCGTGGTGTTATGCTTGGACCGGCAATGGCAAAAGCTTTATTCCAAAATATTGAATATCAAAAGCCATTGGATAGATTAATTGATATTAAAAGATTTGAAAAAAAGAAGTGATAGGTAAGTAAGATAAATATCAAATTAAGGTTTTTGATTGATTTATTGACTAATAATCAACTATGTTTATAATAAATCTATTTGCCTTCATAACTTCTTATGCGTTCTTTGAGAGCCTTATTTTCTTCTTTAAAATAATTATTTTGGTCTTTGAGCAATTCAATAAATTCTAGTACAAAATCAGGGATGTTTAAATAGTAAGGAGTGACTAAATTATTGACAGAACTTTTGTTATTCTGACAAAAAATATTGTTTGTATCTTCTTCATAAATATCCTCTTTTTTCACACCAAGTTCCATGGCAATTTTATCCCATTCGGTTTTAGATATTTTTTTAAGTCCGTTTTCTCTACGGCTATAATTGGACTGTGTCATGCCGATTAAATCTGCTAATTTTTCCTGTGAAATGCCTTTGCTGATTCTGATATTAAATAATTTTACTTTAACCATGCATGTTATTTATAGCTAATTACTCTCGCCTAATATAATACCCCTTAATATATAATAAAAAAAATCAGAAATGGGTGACAAAAAATTAACTTTTTTGAAAAATTAATTTATAAAGATAAAATCAATTCATGCTAAAATATAAGACTGATCTTGTTTAAGACTACAACTTCAGGACACTTCAACACACTTATCACGATAAATTTTAATTAATTAGCTGTAGAAAATAATTGTGCCCAACGAGATACTTTATGCTTACATAACCGTATCAAACACCATTCGCATAAACTTTGCATAATATCGCATAAGGATTATTTCACGTCTTAACTATATTTGAATCAATTATTCTAACATTCCTTTCATAAAAACTAAGTCGACGTGGATAATTAAAGTGAACTGTTGGGATGTTTTAAAAAAATCGTTTTAATCTAAAATCTTTAAAATCATGAAATAAATAGAAAAAATTAGTATTGACAACTTAAAGGGCAAACTCACAAGAAAAGAAATGAGTAATATTATGGCGGGGTCTTCTAGTGGCGATTGTACGTATTCAAGTGACTTTACATGTTGTGCCTGTAAAAAACACTATTATAATTGGTATTGTAGTGCGGTATATGGTTGCTAGTCTTTTTGTGGATTCAAAACCTTAAGTTTTATTCGAATATTAAACCTTAAGGTTTTTATACTAAAATGGAATAATTTATTTTAAAAATGTTTAAAAAGAGAAAGGTCTTTTTATTTTGGGAGTTTTATAAATCAACATTATTGATAAACTTATCCTTATCTATTCTAATCTATTTATTGACATTTGATTTAGTCTCTTTTTTTAATTCTTTTATTTTTATTGGTCTATTTGGAAATATTTTATTTAAAGAAAATTATAGGAAAAACGAATATTTTTTTTATTACAACAATAATTTTTCTAAGATAGAACTGTTTGTTTGTTGTCTAATATTAAATATAATTTTATCAATAGTATTAAAAATAGTTTTATGGGTAATCACACTTTATTTGTTGACAGTGTAATAAAGTTTTATAAAAACAAATATATATTATCAGATGTCTGCATAAATTGTAAAACAAACGATATTGTGGGTATTTTTGGAAGAAATGGAGCAGGAAAATCAACTCTACTTAAAATTATTTATGGAATTGAAGAGGCCGAAAATAGTTTTGTGAAAATTGACAATGAAGTATTAAAAAAACCATATTTAAATAAAAATCTTATTTCTTTTTTGCCTCAAGACAGTTTTTTGCCAAAACAATTATCTGTAATCAAAGTAATTGATTTATTTATAGACTTTGATGCTAGAGATAAATTTCTTGATGATCAAATCATTAACATAATCAAGAATAGAAAAGTAAATACCCTTTCTGGGGGAGAGTTACGATATTTTGAAATAAAGTTAATACTGCTCTCAAAGACAAAATTTTCGTTTTTAGATGAGCCATTTATAGGATTATCTCCTATTTATATTGAAAAAGTGAAAGGGTTAATACAAATTGTTTCTAAAAATAAAGGAATTATTATAACAGACCATGATTATCAAAATGTATTGAATATAGCCAATAAGTTATATCTTATGAAAGACAGAAAAACAATCTTATTAAGGAATAAGCAAGAGTTGATTAGTTTTGGATATTTATCTGAGAATCAAATTTATCCTTAATTATTTCAAAAAATTATTTTTTTTTTTTTTTAAAACAAGCCATCTTCTCATGACCGAAAATTTTAGTTTTCTTTTCTATTATTTAGAAAAGGAAAATATCACTATTGACAAACCCGAGTTTGCGTATCAAATACAATCCCACCCAGATTATCCTAGTTTATAGCTATTGAGATGTAGTAGCTTACAAGATTCTTTATGTTTACAAAACCGTATCAAACAGCATTCGCATAAACTTTGCATAATATCGCATAAGGATTATTTCATGTCTTAACTACATTTGAATAAATTATTCCAAAATTCCTTTTAGAAAAACCAAGTCGACGTGGATAATTTAAAGTGAAATGTTGGGATGTTTTAAAAAAATCGTTTTAATCTAAAATCTTTAAAAACATGAAAAAATTAGAAAAAA
Organism: Flavobacterium sp.; assembly: GCA_031383535.1. Classification (GTDB taxonomy): domain Bacteria; phylum Bacteroidota; class Bacteroidia; order Flavobacteriales; family Flavobacteriaceae; genus Flavobacterium. The sequence continues at coordinate 8,009 of JANMZS010000047.1, read as the reverse complement.
TGAGCCTTGCCAACGTAAGAAGCAAGCTCACAAGAAAAGAAATGAGTAATATTATGGCGGGGTCAGGAAGTTGGAGCACTCCTGAATGTGGGGAATTGTGTAGTACCGATTCTTTTTGCTCAGAAAACACTTCTTGTTCTTGTTGCATACGTGGTAAATGTGCTTGAAATTAAGAAAGAGTTGATTTCTATTTACCAAAATTAATTTTTTGGAAGGATAAAGACATTGCTTATCCTTCCAAATTTATTTTTACTAAAAAATAGTCTATGACAATGCGTTTTTTTTATTCGTTATTTATTTTATTTTTATTCAAGAGCTCTTTATTAGCCCAAAAAACACAAAACTATAATTCCTTTGAATTACGAGGCACTATTACTGGTGCAAGATACAATGGAAAAATATATTTATGTTATACCAATAATGAAAATAAGGAAATCAAAGATTCTGCTAATGTCGCTAATAACAAATTTGAATTTAAAGGCAGAATAGATTATCCAGCAAAAGCCATAATCTGTAATAATCCTAGATTTGAAATGTCTCGATTTAGTTCTTCCATTATTTACCTAGAACCTAATAAAATGGAAGTGCTTTTTGATGTTTTTGATTTCAAAACTTTAAGGCTAGCCCATTCTAAAACACAATTTGAATTTTGTACATTAAATGAATTCAATAAATCAACCTATGCTACTCGAGATTCGTTACATACCTACTATCGTATCTATATGGATAAACTTAAAACCGTAATAGATACCATATCACAAAATGACATCAATCTAAAAATTGGAGAACTTGATAGACTTTCAAAAATTAATACTGATAAAGAAGTACAAATAGAACTTGACTTTATAGATAAAAACCCATCTTCTTTTGTTACGGTTAACTTATTAAAATTTAGGTTAACAAGAGGAGAGTTGTCTTATGAAATTGGTAAATCAAAATTTGATAATTTAAGTCCTAAAATTCGAAATAGTCCTGCAGGTATTGAGTTAGATATCTTTCTTCAAAAATTTAGAGAAAGTAATATAGGTAGTCTAGCCCCAGATTTTGAAGGAAAAGACATAAATACCAACCCCATACAGCTTAGTTCATTCAGAAACGACAAATATGTACTTCTTGATTTCTGGGCCAGTTGGTGTAGTCCCTGTAGGGAGGATTTTCTTTTCTTGAAGGAACTGTACTCGAAGTACAAAGACAAAGGTTTTGAAATCATTACTGTTTCAAGGGACGAGAAATTGGATTCTTGGCGAAACGCAATACTAAAAGACAACATTGGCGATTGGAAACACTTTTCGATAAAGGAAAACAGCAGTACCATTGAGAGTGTTTATGTGGTTACAGGAATTCCCGTAAAAATCCTAATCAATAAAGAAGGTATCATCATCGGTAGATGGAAAGGTGGCGGTCTCGAAAATAAAGCGGAAATTGAAAAAGCGATTGCTGAAATATTTGACAAGTAACTACAGTAGCTACCTATAAAAATCTAAAAAAAACATTTCAAAATGACAATAAATCTCAATTTCCTTTTTCAGTATTTGGAAAAGGAAGACATAGCCATTGACGAAGCCGAATTTGAATTTCAAATACAATCACATCCCGATTATCCCAGTTTGTTAGCCGTTTCGGACACTTTAAGTTTCTTCAATATCGATAATGGTGTTATTCGTGCTGCTATTTCGGATATAGAGTTGTTGCCAAACCGTTTTGTTGCCCTTTTAAAGGAAAAAAAAAGCATCTCGAAACTCTATTTCATCGAGAAAAAAGGTACTGCTTATTTTTGTTTCCATGACAAAAAAACTGCGGTCATTTCTAAATCCGAATTAGAATCAAGATGGGAAGGCATTGTGCTTTTGGCAGAAAAACCAACCAATGAAGAAGCCTTAAAGCCCAATAAAAAAGGCTGGTCTTGGGCTTTGCCACTCTTTACTTTGCTATTTCTGACGTTGGTACTTGCTCCTTTAGAAACCACTTTAAGCACCAAATTATTCTTGTTTTTTCCCTCTGTGGGGCTTTTGTTTAGCGTTGCCGCCCTCAAAGATTTGTTTGATGCCAAAAGCGAATTGCTCAATAGTTTTTGCAATGTGACGGCGTCTACCAGTTGTGCCTCGGTTGTTGGTTCGAACAAATGGAAGATTTTTGAAATCGTCAATTTCAGCGATTTGAGTATGGTGTTTTTTAGTTTTCAATTTATAGGCTTGTTTTTCTCCTTTTTGACAAATAATGCCGATAGCTTTTTTACGCTGCAAAAACTACTGCTTGTTTTTGCTGTACCAGTAATTTTCGCCTCATTATATTACCAAAAATATGTAGAGAAAAAATGGTGTCCGATATGTTTGGTTATTATCAGCATTATTATTTTAGAATTGGGTTATTTGTTTGTTTTTCAAAATGTTGATTTTACTTTTGCTGTGCAATCGATTCTGCTTAACGGCTTGGTCTTTATGTCAGTGCTCATGGCTTGGTTGGGCTTAAAAAAACTGCTTACAAGCCAGAAAGAACTCAAGGAATTTCAGTTTAAAGGCAGTAGATTTATGCGTAACTATGAAATTTTCAAGAATAACCTACTGGCTTCAGAAAAAACAGAATTGTCGGATAGTCCAATTGTTTTAGGAAACAAAGAAAGTCAATTAGAAATAGTATTAATCACGAGTCCATTTTGTGGATATTGCAAAGAAGCACACGAAATGCTTGAAAAAATAGCCTTGGCAAACAAAGACAATCTAAAAGTAAAAATTATCATCAATGCTGATATAGATTCTTTGGACGAAGAGAAAAAGACTTTTTTTAGAACATTAATGTCCATTTATTTACAAAAAGGAGAGTCCTTATTTCTTGAAGCACTTACTAATTGGTTTGCTAATAAAGATTTAAAAAAGTGGTTAGATAGTTATAAATATGACTATAACAAAGAAAAAATAGATGCCGCTTACAAACAACAAAACCAATGGTGCATAGACAACAACTCCTATCTTACCCCTTCAATATTCATAAATGGGTATCGCTACCCAAAAAACTACGAAAGAGAATATTTGAAATTTTTTGTGGGCGAGTTACTTGAAGACGAATTTTAAAACCTTTAAATATGCAATTGACATCAATAGGAGTTTTGACTTGCTGGTACGGCAAGTATCCTTGGTATTTTCCGTATTATGTACATTCTTGTTCGTTTAATCCCACCATAGATTTTTATATCATGACGGACAATCTGGACGAAATACCCAACAAACCCGATAATCTAATCATTGTTTACAAGACAATGGCCGAAATAAAAGCATTGGCTTCGGAAAAATTAGGTTTTCAGGTAAGTCTTGAACATGCTTATAAGCTGAACGATTTCAAACCTGCCTACGCGTTTCTGTTTCCTGAAATATTAGGAAAATATGATTATTGGGGTCAAAGCGATTTAGACGTTATTTATGGAAACATCCGAGATTTTCTAACTGAAGAAATGATCAACAGTTATGACTACATCAGTATGCGTCACGACATCACGACGGGTCCTTTTTCGCTATACAGAAACAGCGATAAAATGAAAACTTTATTTATGAGAAGTAAAGATTATCAATATGTATTTACTACCAAAAGTGCTTTATGTTTTGACGAATGTGGCAAGCAAGGCTATGAACCTTTGAGAGACGGAAAATCGATATTTGAGTTTGAGAGCGATATTGTGAGTTTTACCCATGTAATTAGGGAGGCGGAACTGGTTAATGAAGTCAAACCGCACTTTGATTTCATTTGTTGTGAAGGCAATACTGGAAAGATATTTTTTGACAATGGAAGAATAATTTATGACGACAAATTCGAGGCTATTATGTATCATCTTATCTGTTTCAAAACAAAATTTAGATCTTTTAAAATACCTCAAAACATTCCCAACACCTATTACATAAGTTCAAGAAGAATCTATCATTCCGAGCGTTGGATGACGATTATGCAAAAAATAGAAAAATTCGTTTCGTATATCAATTTTTGGTAATGGTCATTTTGGTTTTGTTACTATTTTTAGCATTGCAATATATGGAGAAATAGGGATTTTTATTTAAAGTAATCCTAACAAAGCTAAAAGAAACTCGATAAAAATAAAAGAAAAATTTGAAGAAATTTCCTAACTATATCCAAACCGAATCCAAAGACTGTGGTCCCACTTGCCTAAAAATCATTGCTAAACATTATGGCAAAGTCCTTAAAATTCAAGATTTACGAGATTATAGCGAAACCAATCGCGAGGGCAGTAATATGATGATGCTGAGCGATGCTGCCGAGAAAATTGGGTTTCGATCCATTGGAGTAAAACGCTCTTTAGAACAATTGGAAGAAGTTCCTTTGCCTTGCATTTTGCATTGGAATAAAGGGCATTATGTGGTGTTGTACAAAGTTAGGAGTCAGAAGCTAGGAGTTGGAAGTTTTTTTAATTTTATAACTAAGAAAAAAAATAGTAGCAAACTACGTGCTTCCAACTCCCAACTTCCCGCTTCCTACTTTATCTCCGACCCAGCCATCGGGCTTTTAGAATATACCCAAGAAGAATTTATCAAATTTTGGATAGGCAATAATGCCACCGAAACCACAGAGGAAGGCATTGCGTTGTTGCTAGAGCCTACTCCAAAATTCTATCAAGAAACCACCCCGCCCTCTGGGCACCCCTCCGAGGGAGGGGAAGAAAAAGCGTTCGGATTTTCGTTGCTTTTCCAATATATTTTTCCATACAAATCCTTTATAATTCAGCTGGCTGTTGGCTTGCTGGCAGGAAGTTTGTTGCAGTTGCTATTTCCTTTTTTGACACAAAGTATTGTAGATGTTGGTATTCAAAACCAAAATATCCAGTTTATCTATTTGATTCTGTTTGCCCAATTGTTGCTTTTTTTGGGGAGAACAGGCTTGGAATTGATACGGAGTTGGATTTTGCTTCACCTCTCCGCCCGGATTAACATTTCGTTGATTTCAGACTTTTTTATCAAATTGATGAATTTGCCCATTTCGTTTTTTGATGTCCGCCTAACGGGTGATATTATGCAACGCATCAACGACCACCACCGCATTGAGCGGATACTGACCACTTCCTCCCTCGATGTGTTGTTTTCGGTTGTCAATATGCTTGTTATGGGAGGGATTTTGGCTTATTATAATTTGCAGATTTTCACAGTGTTTTTTATCGGAAGTTTCTTTTATTTTCTGTGGATTATCCTGTTTCTAAAACGGAGAAAAAAACTGGATTACAAGCGTTTTTCAGCAGTGTCGCAAGAGCAGAGTAAAGTGATGGAACTCATCAACGGCATGCAGGAAATAAAACTCCACAATGCCGAGAAACAAAAACGCTGGGGTTGGGAGTTTGTTCAGGCACGCTTGTTCAAAGTCTCGATGAAAGGCTTGGTTTTGGAACAAACACAAGGCATTGGTTCTAATTTTATTCACGAACTCAAAAATATTGTCATTGTTTTCTTGTCGGCAAAATTAGTTATCGATGGTCAAATTACCCTCGGAATGATGATGGCAATAAGCAGTATTGTAGGCGGCTTGAATGGACCTGTTTTTCAGTTGATTGGCTTTATTCGAGAATTGCAAGATGCCAAAATATCCTTGGCACGATTATCCGAAATACACGACAAAGAAGACGAAAGCCAGCAAGAGGAAACCCAAACGCACGACATTCCCAAAGATGCCGATATTGTCATAAAAGATTTGAGTTTTCGATACATTGGCTCGGATGTGATGGTTTTGGAAAACTTGAATTTGACCATTCCAGCCAATAAAGTAACTGCTATTGTAGGTACTAGCGGTAGTGGCAAAACCACCTTGATGAAATTGTTGTTGAAATTTTATGAACCCAATACAGGCGAAATACTGCTAAGAAATAATGAGATTGCTTCGTCCCTTGCAATGACAGCTCAAAAAACCTGGCGGTATCACGTAGGAACTGTGATGCAAGAGGGTTATATTTTTAATGACACTATTACCAACAACATTGCCATTGGAGTGGATATTGTGAATAAAGAACGCTTGGTTTATGCTGCCGATGTGGCGAATATCAAGGATTTTATTCAAGATTACCCTTTGGGATTCAACACCAAAATTGGAATGGAAGGTGTTGGGATGAGTACGGGACAAAAACAACGTTTATTGATTGCTAGAGCAGTTTATAAAAATCCAGAAATGTTGTTTTTTGACGAAGCTACTTCTGCCCTTGATGCCAACAATGAAAAGGAAATTATGCAAAAATTAGATATATTCTTTAAGAACAAAACCGTTGTGGTCATCGCCCATCGTTTGAGTACCGTTATGAATGCCAATCAAATTGTAGTTTTAGAAAAAGGTAAAATTGTTGAAATTGGTAATCATAAGGAATTGGTTGATTTGAAGGGGAGTTATTATGAGTTGGTACGAAATCAGTTGAATCTAGCTCCCTAATCCCCGCACGAGCGAAAGCGAACTGGCGAAGCAAAGGGAAAATTTAGCAACAAATAGATAATGCCGTTAATAAAATAAAATGCCTGAAAATAAAGAAATAGAATTAAGGAGTGAAGAAGTACAAGAAATCTTGACACGAGTGCCACATTGGATGATTCGTTGGGGTTCGGTTGTGATTTTATTTCTTTTGTTATCCTTGTTTTTCGTGTCGTGGATGGTTAAATATCCGGATTTAATTACAACACAAATTGTCATTACAACCCATATTCCCCCAGAAAAATTAGTGGCAAGAAATTCAGGAAAAATAGAAACTATTTTGGTTAAAGACCGAATGAATGTTGCTAAAAATACTCCATTGGCAGTAATAGAAAATGCCTCCAATTACAAAGATGTGTTTTTATTAAAAAGTATTGTTGATACTATAAATATTGACAAAAGTAAATTTCCGTTTGAGAAATTGAAGTCTGCACAATTAGGCGAAGTAGAGAGCTACTTTGCCATGTTTCAAAAAGAAAGTATTGCAGCCGATTTGAATGTAAGATTACAACCCTATCAGGTGGAAGGAACTGCTCAAAGTTATGAAGCCATTCAACTAAAAGAACGTTTGAGCTTGTTAGAATCTCAAAAAAGCATCAATCAAAATGAATTGGTTTTAGAAAAAAGTGATTTAGAAAGATACCAAGGTTTATTTAACAAAGGAATTATTGCAGCACAGGAATTAGAAAAGCATAAATTGAACTATCTTCAAGTAGAAAGAAATTATAAGAGTTTGTTAAGCACGATTTCGCAATTGAAATCGACTTTAAATGAACTCCATAAAAACAGTAAGACTACTCAAATAAACGAAAATAAAGAAGATATAAATCTAGAACGTAATGTGATTCAGGCTTTTTATCAACTCAAAAAAGCAATTAAAGACTGGGAATTAAACTATGTTTTACTCTCGTCAATTGATGGAAAAGTTAGTTTTTTGCAACTTTGGGCTGAAAACCAATTTGTGAATATTGGAGACAATGTGTTTGCTGTAATTCCAACAAACGAAAGTGGATATATAGGCAAAGTCAAAGCTCCAGTACAAAATTCGGGTAAAATAAAACTCGGGCAAATTGTTAATATCCGATTGGCAAATTATCCCGACCGTGAGTTTGGAATTATCAAAGGAAAAATTCAAGCAATTTCCCTAACCCCTGATAAAGAAGGTAATTTATTGATTAATGTTTCGTTACCAAAGGGTTTGCACACTTCGTATAAAAAACAAATTATTTTTCAGCAAGAAATGTCTGGTACTGCCGATATTGTTACCGAGGATTTACGATTGATTGAAAGATTATTGTATCAGTTTAGGGATATTTTTAAAAGATAAATTATGCCCTAGCCCTGATGGTAGCGGCATCCTTTGTTGCCGGTGTTCGGCAGCAAAGATAAAGCGAACAGCAGGAATCAGCTCTAAAAAACATATTATTTTTTAAATTTCTTGTCAAAAGACACAAACATATTGATGTAAATATTTCTAGCCCATCTCAAAACAAAAGGAAATAAAAGTACATTAGAAGCTAATATGGCCATAAAAGCAATTTTCAAACTAGAGTGAAAAATAAGATAGG
>JANMZS010000019.1:0-1895 GCA_031383535.1 Flavobacterium sp. | reverse complement strand
CTTGAAATTGCAGAAAAATTATTAAAAGACGAATTGTCTAACAAAGAAGCCCAAGTAAAATTGGTGGAAAAAATGTTAGGAGACGCTAAATTAAACTAATATGTCAAGTACAAGAGCAGCGATTCGTTATGCCAAAGCCATTTTAGAAATAGCGGACTCAAAGAAAGTCGCTTCTGAAGTGAGTGTTGATATGGCATTGATTGCAAAAACAATTACATCGAATTCTGAATTGAGTTTATTCATCCAAAATCCGCTTATATTGACGGATACAAAAAAGGATGTTGTTTCAGAAATTTTTGCGTCTGTGAATGCAGTAACCAAAAGTCTTTTCCAATTGTTGTTGGAAAACAAAAGATTCGAAATCTTGGATGGCATTGCAATAGAGTACAACAAATTGTTTGATGTTATGAATGGTGTTGAAGTGGCTAAAGTTACTACAGCAATTCCAATGGATGCAGCATTAGAGGCGAAAGTTTCTGCTAAAATAGCCAGCATTTCATCAAGCAAAAAAATTACGATTGAAAACACTGTAGATCCTTCCATCATAGGTGGATTTATATTAAGAATAGGTGATAAGCAATACAATGCTTCCATTGCCGACAGATTACAAGTATTAAAAAGAGAATTAAGTAACTAGTTATTGATATATAATTATGGCGGAAATTAAACCTGCTGAGATTTCAGCAATATTAAAAAAGAAAGTAGAAGGTTTTGAATCTGGTGCTACATTAGAAGAAGTAGGTTCTGTACTTCAAGTTGGAGATGGAATTGCTCGTGTTTACGGACTTTCTAATGTTCAATACGGTGAATTGGTAGAATTTGACAATGGTCTTGAGGCGATTGTTTTGAATCTTGAAGAAGACAATGTGGGTGTGGTACTTTTAGGACCATCAACAGGAATCAAAGAAGGTTCAACTGTAAAAAGAACACAACGTATTGCCTCGCTTAAAACAGGAGAAGGAATGGTAGGTCGTGTAGTAAACACGCTTGGTTTTCCAATTGATGGAAAAGGACCAATTACAGGTGAATTATTCGAAATGCCATTGGAAAGAAAAGCGCCTGGAGTTATCTTCCGTCAGCCCGTAACAGAGCCATTACAAACAGGTATAAAGGCAGTTGATGCAATGATTCCAGTAGGTCGTGGACAACGTGAACTTGTTATTGGTGACCGTCAAACAGGTAAATCTACCGTTTGTTTGGACACTATTTTGAATCAAAAAGAATTTTACGATGCAGGAAAACCTGTATTCTGTATTTATGTTGCTATTGGACAAAAAGCGTCAACTGTAGCAGGAATCGCAAAAATGTTGGAAGAAAAAGGCGCAATGGCTTACACAGTAATTGTGGCTGCCAATGCATCTGATCCAGCTCCGATGCAAGTATATGCTCCTATGGCAGGTGCTGCAATTGGAGAATATTTCAGAGATTCTGGTCGTCCAGCTTTGATTGTTTATGATGATTTATCTAAACAAGCTGTTGCTTACCGTGAGGTTTCTCTTTTATTAAGAAGACCACCGGGACGTGAGGCTTATCCAGGAGACGTTTTCTACTTGCACTCTCGTTTATTAGAAAGAGCTTGTAAAGTAATTGCTGATGATGATATTGCCAAAAATATGAATGATTTACCAGATACTTTGAAAGGTATCGTAAAAGGTGGAGGTTCATTGACTGCTTTGCCAATTATCGAAACACAAGCCGGTGACGTTTCTGCATACATCCCAACTAACGTAATTTCGATCACAGATGGTCAGATTTTCTTGGATGGAGATTTGTTTAATTCAAAATAGTGTCCAAACAAACGGTAGATTTACCTGTTTGACGGTCACCAATAACAAGTTCACGTTGTCCACGACCTACTGGAATCATTGCATCAACTGCCTTTATACCTGTTTGTA
>JANMZS010000002.1:0-4871 GCA_031383535.1 Flavobacterium sp. | reverse complement strand
TCCAGATCAAATCTTTTTTACACCAAACGGGGTTTCATTAGAAGAAATTGAAGAAGTATCTGCATTAGGTGTTCAAATTAACATTGACAACTTATCTATATTAGAACAATTTGGAGCAAAACACCCACACGTTCCTGTTTGTATTCGTATCAATCCTCACGTTATGGCTGGTGGAAATGCCAACATTTCGGTAGGTCATATCGATAGTAAATTTGGAATTTCTGTTCATCAATTACCACATTTAGTGCGTATTGTTGAAAACACAAAAATGCACATCATTGGAATTCACATGCACACAGGTTCTGATATTTTGGACATTGAAGTGTTTTTATACGCAGCAGAAATTTTGTTTGATGCTGCTAGAAACTTCAAAAATCTTGAATTTCTTGACTTTGGAAGTGGATTTAAAGTACCTTACAAAAAAGATGATGTAGAAACTGACATCGAAGAATTAGGTAGAAAATTATCAAAAAGATTTAATGCTTTCTGCAAAGAATACGGTAAAGATTTAACCCTAATTTTCGAACCTGGAAAATTTTTAGTAAGCGAAGCTGGTTATTTCTTAGCTAAAGTAAATGTAGTTAAACAAACTACTTCTACTGTTTTTGCTGGAATTGACAGTGGTTTTAATCACTTAATTAGACCCATGTTTTATGGTTCTCAACATCATATAGAAAACATTTCTAACCCAAAAGCAAAAGAACGTTTTTATTCGGTTGTAGGGTATATTTGTGAAACAGATACTTTTGCCAATAACCGTAGAATATCCGAAATAAATGAAGGAGACATTCTTAGTTTTAGAAATGCTGGTGCTTATTGTTTTTCGATGGCATCAAACTACAACTCTCGTTACAAACCAGCAGAAGTCCTTTGGCTTAATGGCAAAGGTCATTTAATTAGGGCACACGAAACTTTTGAAGATTTGCTTAAAAATCAAATTCCGTTGCCAATAGAAGCTACAGTGGTTTAATAAATTACAAATCCCATTTCATTTTTCATTGAAATGGGATTTATTTTTTGACACTACTCGAAAAATAACATCTTACTTCCCTCCTAGCACCTCGCCTAAAACATTGGCTTCTGTTCCGTTTGGAAACGTAATTTTAAGCATTTGAGAAAGCGTTGGGGCAATTTGAATAATATGCTTTTTAGTATGCGATTCTCCTTTTGGAATATGCCACCCATAAAAAAGCAATGGTACATGAGTGTCATAACTATTAGGCGATCCATGCGTAGTTCCTGTTGCTTTGTATTCCAAATAACCCGCTTTGTCAAGAACAACAATGTCGCCAGATTGTTTCGGATCATACCCTTTGGCAATAAAACTTAAAAAATAATCATCGCCTGATGATGCCAAAATTTCTTCTTCAGTATAGACTCTTTTTACTTGTTCTTGTGACATCAAAAAGTCCTTAAAACTTTGTTTTACTTTAGTCAATTCTAATCCTTTTGATTTAATAATTTCTTTATTAAAAAACAGGTTGAAATTTGAATAATTCAAAACCAAATCTACTCCAAAAACATCCATTGAATATTTCTTCAACCCATAGACAATATCTTTTGAAGGAACATTTTTTACATTGTATTTATTGTCTTTCAGATAGTTTGGATTTTCTGCACCAGCGTGATCTGCAGTCAAAAAAAGCAAATAATTATCTTTGCCGACGGTTTTATCTAAATAAGCTAAAAACGTTGCCAAAGTTTCATCCAAACGTAAATAAGTGTCTTGTAACTCTATAGAACGTGGACCAAATTCATGCCCTACATAATCTGTTGATGAAAAACTTACTGCCAAAAAATCTGTGATTTTATCTTTTCCTAATACCTCGTTTTCAACAGCTTTCATAGCTAATTCAGCCAAAATATCATTACCAAAAGGTGTTGTTCGCAATACATCTGCTCCTTTATCTATATAAATTTTATTTAAATCGTATGGGAAAATTGGTGCAGTTGTTTTGTCAATTTTTCCTTCGTAAGGATTATCGTCTTCGAGACTTTCGTTGTATGTTGCAATTGGTTTTAATAAACTCCATCCTTTATTAATGTAGTTCATGTATCTTTTTTCTTGATTGAATTGGGTTACCCAATCTGGCAAAGTTGTACCATAAAAAGTACTCGAAATAAAAGCACCAGTTTTACTATACCAAAATGCCCAATTGGCAAAATGACCCGCTGGCAAAATAGCACCACGGTCTTTTAAACTTATTCCGATAACTTTCCCTTTGAAGTTGGTAGCCATTCGTAACTCATCCGTAATTGTAGTACTTAATAAGTTTTTGGGTGACATTGCTCCTTCTTTTTCCGAGCCATTACCTAGAGTTTTAACATTCACATCATCAGTGCAATACATGTCTTTTCCCAAAGAACGATTGAACCAATCATTCCCTATAATTCCATGGGTTGCAGGTGTTGCGCCAGTATAAATTGATGCGTGTCCGGGAGCTGTATAAGTTGGCATATAATCAAAATGCATATTATGAAAAGTATAACCATTATTCATAATGCGCTTAAAACCATTTGGAGAAAAATCATCCGAAAAACGATATAAATACTCCATTTTCATTTGGTCAACTACAATACCAACTACTAATTTTGGTCGTTCTTGTGATTGAATATTAATAATAATAAAAAATGAGAACAACAAAAATATTTTTTTCATAAACTGTTTTAATATTGCATTAAACCCCAAAAAACATTAATAATTTGAAATATTATAAACAATAACCCTATTGTCATAATTGATGTAAAGCTGCTTGCGATTGTCTTGATTTTTCCGAATAATTATTGACAAAGTACATTCCTCACCTAAATTATCAATACATGCAAATGAATGGATATCATCTGTTTGCCCCTCCACAAATGGTACATAATCAACAATCTCGAAAACTTGAATAGCCTCAGAATAAATTAATATTCGATTTTTATCGGTATCTAATTTAATTAAAATATTTGCTAATTCTAAATCAGACCAACTGCCCCACTTTCCATTTTGTTTTTTCTCTAAAACACTTAATCCTGAGGTTTTAAAATTATACGTTTGACCGAAGGATTGTTGTATACCCAAACCAACAAACATAAGTACTATAACTATTTTTAGTTTTGACATCTTAAATTATTTTGAAAGCATCCAAAAGTACTAAATAAAGAATCTAGAAATTGAATTTTGTGAAATCATTTTTAGCCAAATTAAATTCATATATCATTTCATTAATGATTTCTACAGCTGGTTTTATCTCATGAATTAATCCTGCAATTTGTCCTATTTCGAGTTCACCATCTATTAAATCCCCTTCAAACATACCGCGTTTTGCTCTTGATCTGCCTAATAGCCTTACTAATTCATCTTTCGTTGGACATTGTGCATATAATTGCTGAACATCATTATAAAATTTATTCTTGATTAAACGTACGGGTGCTAATTCTTTTAAAGTTAGCTGAGTATCTCCTTCTTTGGTTTCTAAAATTTTGTTTTTAAAATTCTCGTGAGCAGAAGATTCTACAGAAGCTGCAAACCGACTTCCTACTTGTACTCCATCGGCTCCAAGAATCATAGCCGCAAGCATTCCTTTGCCAGTGGCTATTCCTCCAGCGGCGATAAGCGGAATGTTTATTTTTTCTTTCACCATCGGAATCAAAGTGAACGTTGTTGTCTCCTCTCTTCCGTTGTGCCCTCCAGCTTCAAATCCTTCGGCAACTATTGCATCAACTCCCGCTTCTTGTGCTTTTAAAGCAAAAACAGAACTACTGACTACATGTACTACTGTAATTCCATTCTCTTTCAAAAAACCAGTCCATGTTTTTGGATTTCCAGCCGAAGTGAAAACTATTTTGACATCTTCATCAACTATAATTTTCATAATTTCTTCGATGTTAGGATACAACATCGGTACATTGACACCAAAAGAGTCCTTTGTAGCTTTTTTACATTTTTGAATGTGTTCTCGCAGTACTTCGGGATACATCGAACCCGCACCTATCAAACCTAATCCTCCTGCATTACTAACAGCACTCGCTAATTTATACCCCGAATTCCATACCATTCCTGCTTGAATAATGGGATATTTTATTTGAAATAATTGGGTTATTTTATTCATGAATCAAAAATTACTGTTTTATAATTTTTCCGCTTTTTAAAAAACCATTGATTTCGATTTTATAAAAATACATTCCATTTTCTAATGACTTTAAAGAAACAGTTGATGATTGATTTGTCACTTCTTTTTCTAGTGCTTTTTGACCTAAAATAGAATAAATATAAAACTTTTTTGGACTTGAATTTTCTGGTAAATTCACCTTAATTAAATCTTTTGTCGGATTAGGATAAATCACTAAATCGGCTTCTGAAAAAGATGTTGTGGACAACCCATTGGCTAAAGCCAAATTAAAATCTGGAATTCCATATCCTAATTGGTTTGTGGGAGTAGAAAATTGATCCGCCGATTGGATGATTAATTGTTTAATTTGTTGGTTGGTTTTCGTTGGTAAAGCCTGCCACAAACAAGCAATCATTCCAGCTGTGATTGGGCAGGAAAAAGAAGTTCCACTACTATTATTAACAATATTCCCAGAAGTATCTGAAAAATAAGGATTTTTTCCTTGAGCCACAACATCTGGTTTTACTCGTTGGTCAAAACTTGGTCCTATAGAACTAAAATCAGCATAAGTTTCATCTGGATTTACTGCTCCTATAGCCAAAACATTTGTTGCTTCGGCGGGAATCCCAATGTGTGGTTCAGTTGTTCTTCCTTCATTTCCAGCACTAGCAACAACAACAATCCCTTTATTAAATGCAATATTGGCTCCCCTTGATGCAAAGGCTAAATTTCCTGTCATGTCTGAATAAGTATAACTGTAATTCGGATTATCATAGC
>JANMZS010000204.1:0-2337 GCA_031383535.1 Flavobacterium sp. | reverse complement strand
GTTTGCGGGGCTTTTTTATGCTTAATGATTAAATTTTTGTTTTAATATATTCTAACATTTCTTTAGAAATTGGTTTTGATAAAAACTCTAAAACCATTGGGTATTTTCTTGATTTTTCAAGATCTGCTGGGTCAATTGTTGATGATAGGATTATCGTCTTTATAGTGTTAAAATCTGAATATTCATCTGTGCTAAAAATGTCCAAAAACTCCCATCCCCCCATGACAGGCATATTTAAATCTAAAAAAATCAATTGCGGAAGTTTTATAGATGGGTCTTCTGAACAACTTTTTTTGAGAGTTTTGAAGTAATTTATTGCTTCTTCACCATTTGAAGCGGTTGCAACTTCTTGGGAAAATGAATTTTTTGTAATTACCATTTTACACAACATCAACGTTATTGTGTCATCATCTACACATAAAATTTTATCTAGCATTTTTTTACTTGTTATTGAATGTAATTGTATATATGGTTCCTTTGTCGACTTCACTTTCAATAAAAATCTTACCTCCCAAAGTTTCAACTTGAGACTTTACTAAGTATAGGCCTAATCCTTTACCTTCAGCATGAGTATGGAATCTTTGATAAAGTCCAAAAATCTTATCTCTATTTCTGACTAAATCAATACCAATCCCATTATCTTGAAAGTTCAAAACCGCATCTTCACCATTCATTTGGGATGTTATGTTTATTTTTAATTGTCGTTTGTCAGACTTGTATTTTAATGAATTGGTTAATAAATTTAACAAGATGCTCTCTAGATAGGCTTTGTTTGTTTTTATTAAGGCTGCTTTTTCAAAATTAATTTTCAAAATAGGTTTGTGTATTCCGATTAGAAAATCTAGTTGACTAAATACATTTTCGAAAACATCTTTTAAAAATATCTCTTCTTTTTGAATTGAAAGATTATCTTTTATTGCAATCACTTTTACTAAATCACTTATTGTTTCATTTAATAGGTTGGTAGATTTATGAAACCCATTCAATATTTCTTTTAGTTCAGGATCTTCAATGTTTATATCTTGAATTAGGTTTAAGAGTCCTGTTAAATTTGATAGAGGGGCTCTAAGATTATGCGAAGTAATATAAGAAAACTGCTTTAAGTCTTTATTGTTTCTAGTAAGCTCTCTGATTAGTTGTTCTTTTTCAACCTCTTGTTTTTTATCTTTTGTAATGTCTCTTTGAATAGAAATCCAGTGTGTAAGCTCTTCATCTATATTAAAAACAGGGATCATTGAAAAGTTAACCCAATATTCTTCTTTGGTTTTTTTATAACAAATTGTTTCTATTTCACATTCTTCTTTGCTTTCTATTGCAGCAATGAGTTTTTTATATTCTTTATCATCAGAGTTGGGTCCTTTAAAAAGGCTTGGAGATTTGCCTATTATTTCTTCTGTGGAATAACCTGTCATTGTATAAAAAGCAGGATTTGCGTAAACAATTTTAGGTATATTTCCTTCAAATGATTTTGGTTCCGTAATTATGATAGCGTTTCTAGTATTTGTAATTACAGTTTCCAGTAATTTAAGTCTTTGTTCTTCTTCTTTTAGTTTCGTAATATCTTGAATAGCACCAATCATTCTAATAGATTTCCCGTTTTCATCTTTCAAAATATACCCTCTATCCAATACAAATTTATAAGTTCCATCAGCACATTTAAATCGATATTGATCTTGCCATCTTTCCGTTTTTTGTTCTAAGAGAGAATACAATCGTATTGACATTTTTATACTATCTTCTGGATGAATGTTATCAAACCACCAGGTAGAGTTGTTGCCAATTTGATTTTCCTTGAATCCGAAAGCGTCTTCTATGCCTTTACTCCAAATAATATTATCTTCTAGAATTCTCCAGTCTCTAATAACATCACTCGTGGCTTTAGATACAACATCATATCGTTCATTAATTTTTTTAATTTTGGTATTGGTATCAACAAGTCTTTTGAAAACTTTATGATGTCTATTTTCTTTATTGGTGATAATTATTTTTAAAATTAAACTGGATATTAAAACAAACAATACGTCTTTAATTAAATAAAATACGGGGGAAATAGCCAGTTCTAAAAGGGTAAAATTTAAAAGTACTATCACTAAAAGTGAAATAAATATGTATATAAATAGTGCTTTATTATTCTTGTTTTTCATCATTCAAATATAAATAAATATTTTAATATTATATGTTAGGAAAATAAAGTTGCAGCATTTTAAAGTTAAAATTCTTCAAAGTTAATATACTGTAAACTATTAAATTCTATATATATTTTATATTAAAATAAAGTGTACCTTTGCAACTTCAAAAAAAAACAGATGGAAGCTATTAGAAACATTGCAATTATTG
>JANMZS010000196.1:0-3960 GCA_031383535.1 Flavobacterium sp. | reverse complement strand
TTCAAAGGTGGATTATCATTCTCATTGGGTGATATTAGAATACCAGATGAAAAACCAAAATTAATTGCAGATGCTAGAGAGCAAGTCGAAGGTATTTCTGCTAATTATAATATGGGTCTTATTACCAATAACGAACGTTACAACCAAGTTATTGACGTATGGACTTCAACAAATGCTCAGCTTACAGAGACAGCAATGAAAAACATTAGAGAAGACCAGCAAGGTTTCAACTCAGTGTATATGATGCTTGATTCTGGAGCAAGGGGTTCAAAAGAACAAATTCGTCAGTTAACTGGTATGCGTGGTTTGATGGCTAAGCCTAAAAAATCTACTGCTGGTGGTGGTGAAATTATCGAAAACCCGATTCTTTCTAACTTTAAAGAAGGTCTTTCGATATTAGAATATTTCATTTCTACTCACGGTGCTCGTAAAGGTCTTGCGGATACGGCTTTGAAAACAGCCGATGCGGGTTACTTGACTCGTAGATTGCATGACGTTTCTCAAGATGTAATTGTGAATACTGTTGATTGCGGTACTTTAAGAGGTGTTGAAGTTTCGGCATTGAAAAAGAACGAAGAGGTTGTAGAAACTTTAGGAGAAAGAATATTAGGACGTGTAACATTGCAAGATGTTATTAATCCTTTGACTAATGAAATAATTATAGAAGCAGGTGAACAAATTACTGAATCTTACATGAAATTGATTGAGGCTTCTCCAATTGAAAAATTAGAGGTTCGTTCTCCATTAACTTGTGAAGCTACAAAAGGTATTTGTGCTAAATGTTACGGAAGAAACTTGGCAACTGGAAAAATGACTCAAAAAGGGGAGGCTGTAGGTGTAATTGCTGCTCAGTCTATTGGAGAACCAGGAACACAGTTGACACTTCGTACCTTCCACGTAGGTGGGGTTGCAGGTGGAATTTCTGAAGAATCTAGTATAATTACAAGATTTGGTGGTAAACTAGAAATCGAAGATTTAAAAACCGTTAAAGGAGAAGATGGCGATGGCAATGCGGTTGATATTGTAGTATCTCGTTCTACTGAATTGAAATTGATTGACGAAAAAACAGGAATTTTATTAAGTACAAACAACATTCCTTACGGTTCTAGCATCTTTGTTAAAGATGGCGAATCAGTAACTAAAGGAACAACAATTTGTAAATGGGATCCTTATAATGGAGTAATTGTTTCTGAATTCACCGGTAAAATTGCTTATGAAGATTTAGAGCAAGGACAATCTTTCATGGTGGAAATTGATGAGCAAACTGGTTTCCAAGAAAAAGTAATTTCTGAATCAAGAGCCAAAAAATTAATTCCTACTTTATTGGTTTACGGTAAAGATGGTGATTTGATCCGTTCTTATAACTTACCAGTTGGTGCCCACTTAATGGTGGAGAACGGTGAGAAAATTAAAGCAGGTAAAGTACTGGTTAAAATTCCACGTCGTTCTTCTAAGTCAGGAGATATCACTGGAGGTTTACCAAGAATTACCGAGTTGTTAGAAGCTCGTAACCCTTCGAATCCAGCAGTTGTTTCTGAAATCGACGGTGTAGTTTCTTTTGGTAAAATCAAAAGAGGAAACCGTGAGATCGTTATCGAATCTAAATTTGGTGAGGTTAAAAAATATTTAGTAAAACTTTCTAGCCAGATATTGGTACAAGAAAATGACTTTGTAAGAGCTGGTGTGCCATTGTCTGATGGTGCTATCACTCCAGAAGATATATTGAGAATTCAAGGTCCAGCTGCTGTTCAACAGTATTTGGTAAACGAAATTCAAGAAGTATACCGTTTGCAAGGAGTAAAAATCAACGACAAACACTTTGAAGTAGTAATACGTCAAATGATGCGTAAAGTAAGAGTTCAAGATCCAGGAGATACTTTATTCCTAGAAGAACAATTAATTCACACCAAAGATTTTATTGTTGAAAACGATAAGTTATACGGAATGAAAGTAGTTGAAGATGCTGGGGATTCAAGTCTATTAAAACCAGGACAGATTATTTCTCCTCGTGAATTGCGTGATGAAAATTCACTATTGAAACGTACAGATAGTAATCTTGTTGTGGCTCGTGATGTAATCACGGCAACTGCAACTCCAGTTTTACAAGGTATCACGAGAGCATCGCTTCAAACGAAATCATTCATATCGGCTGCCTCTTTCCAAGAAACCACTAAAGTATTGAACGAAGCTGCTGTTGCAGGTAAAATCGATTACTTAGAAGGATTGAAAGAAAATGTTATAGTTGGTCACAGAATTCCAGCTGGAACAGGTATGAGAGAATACGATCATACTATTGTAGGTTCGAATGAAGATTATCATGAAATGATGGCAAATAAAGAAGAATATATTTATTAATTCTCATCCTTTACCCTCTCTAAACCTGTCTGCCGATAAGCAGAGGAGAGGGGGAGAAGGAAAAAATAAAATACTATGAGTAATTTAAATCAACAAGGTCAAATTGACATTGAGTTGGATGAGAAAACTGCTGAAGGAATTTATTCTAATTTGGCAATTATCAATCATTCTTCTTCGGAATTTGTATTGGATTTTGTGTGTCTTATGCCTGGGATACCAAAGGCAAAAGTAAAGTCAAGAATTGTCTTGACCCCACAACATGCTAAAAGGTTATTGAAAGCTATCGGAGAAAATATTCACCGTTTTGAAGTTTCTCACGGAGAAATAAAAGACTCAGAGCAACCTCCAATACCGCTAAATTTTGGTCCTGCGGGACAAGCATAATTTTTAAAGGCTCCAATTTGGAGCCTTTTTGTATGGCTTTTTAATATAAATGGAATAGTATAATTCCTCGTGCAGTTTTGAAAAATTCACCGATTATGATTTTAGACGAAGCCACTTGGCATTGGATACCGAAAGTGAAAAATTTGTGCAAGTGGCGTTAGAAAATAGAATGCAAAACAGAACTTCGATTGTTATTGCTCATCCCCAAAGGAGAAATCTAGGATATAAAACCATTTTGATTAATTATTGCTGACAAAACACGGATTTTTAATTTTTAATTGGAAAATGTACCTTAACAACACAAATATCAAACTTCCGGAAGATCCTGACACCATTGTTTGGAAATACTTAGACTTGTCAAAATTTCTCGATTTGTTGTTATCGCAAAAATTATTCATGTCGCGTTCGGATAAATTTGAAGACCAATACGAAGGAACTTTTAGCGAACCCACTTATGAAGAAATAAAAAAAATTGCGGAGAACAATCCTGAATTTTTAAACTATTATAAATCACATCGCGAAAAAGTAGCCATCAGCAGTTGGCATATCAACGAATACGAATCCTTTGCGATGTGGCAAATTTTTACTCAAAACAGCGAAGGTTTAGCTATTCAATCTACGATTGGAAGATTACAAAAAGCAGTGAATGCCGAAAAAAATCATAAGCAATACATTGGCGAAGTCAACTATATTGATTACAAGAAAGAATACATTCCGTTTGACGATGTATTTTTTCCTTTTTTGTTCAAACGAAAAAGTTTTCAGTACGAAAGAGAAGTTCGCATCATTTCGGATGTTACCCAAAGCAACATCAAATTGAATGATGGGCTAAAAATAAATGTAGACATCAATCAACTGATTGAAAAAATCTACATCCACCCCAAATCAGAAAACTGGTATAAAAACTTAGTTATAGAATTAGTGTCGAAATTAGGATTTGATTTTACGATAGAAAAATCGGATTTAGAGAGTGATATTTTGATATAAGTTTAGGAAATTTTAGCAGGTTCCATTATTCATCATAATGAAATCTACATTGTATGATAATACATTTTTGATCGACCCCTTTTGTGCCTGAAATTTTATAGACAATTCTATGTTCGCCAGTAATTCTGCGTGACCAATACCCTTTCAAATCATATCGTAAAGGTTCTGGTTTCCCAATTCCTTTGAAAGGATCTTGCCTAATCGATTTTATTAAATCTTTAATTCTTGCAACAA
>JANMZS010000106.1:0-3548 GCA_031383535.1 Flavobacterium sp. | reverse complement strand
AAAGTAGCCAGTTCATCACTAGTTGTTTTCGATTTAGAGGATTATTATCCAAAAGATATTCGAACCCAAATTGATATTTCACAATGGTTGATTGATGGTTTTTTGTTAAAAGAAAAAGACTTTAGAGAATCCCTAAAAAATCACGATTGGTCACAATATCAAGACCAACTCGTAGCTATCAATTGTAGTACTGATGCAGTTATTCCTGCATGGGCAAAACTATTAGTTGCTATACATGTGGTACCCTTTGCCAAAAAAGTGGTTAATGGAAATTTCGAAGATTTAGACACCAGTATTTATCAAGAAACCTTAGCCGTATTAGATTATTCTATCTATAAAGACAAACCCATTATCATTAAAGGATGCTCTAAAAAGCCAGTGCCTGAAAGTGCTTATATTATGGCAGCTTCTTATTTACAGCCTTTTGCTAGAAGCATTATGTATGGTGAGGCTTGTTCGGCAGTGCCTTTGTATAAAAAAAGCAAATAATTTTAATTTGCTAAAGTCTTTTCGAATACTATATTTGTATTCTAAAAAGCAATCCAAATATGAAAAAAATTATACTTTCAGCCCTGTTTCTTGTGGCATATAATGGTGTTTTTGCTCAGTTAAACGAAAAGGAATTATTAAAGAAAAACGAAGAAGCCGCTGCAAAAGTAGTAGATGGAAAACCTAATGGTTGGGTAAAAAAAGGGACTTTTACTTTTTTGGCCAATCAAGCAACATTTAACAACTGGTTAGCTGGCGGACAAAGTAATGTTTCGGGAAATATCGGCTTAAATTATGATTTTAATTACAAGAAAGACAATTGGAATTGGGACAATAAAATCATTGCAAGTTATGGTCTTACCAAAATTAAAGGTCAAGAAATGCAAAAATCGGATGATCGGTTTCAATACAATTCCTTACTAGGTAAAAAAATATCAGGATATTGGTTTTACTCTGCTTTTTTAAATTTTGGCACCCAACTAGATTCAGGATTTGAATCAGGTATAAAATCATCACATTTCTTTTCTCCTGCTTATTTTCAATATGGACCGGGTTTGTTATGGAAGAAAAGCGATAATTTAAAATTTAATTTTGCCCCATTAACTTCAAAATTAATTGTTGTTGATTCACAATTCACTCAAACTTCATCTTCTTTTGGAGTGGAGCAAGGCGATACTACTCGATATGAATTTGGAGCAGCCATCAATGGCTATTATAAATTCAATTTAGCAACTAATGTGAATGTCGAAAATATTTTGAATTTATATACCAATTATTTAGATAGCCCTCAAAATGTAGATGTTGATTATACATTAAATGTTACGATGAAAATCAACAAATTCTTATCAACTAACTTTGTGTTGCAAACTATATTTGATGACAATGCTCATGCTACTGGCTTAGACTATGCTAAGGTTCAAACACGTCAAATTATTGGGGTGGGACTGAATTACGGTTTCTAGTATTTATTATACACACAAAAAGCCCTTTTGAATTAAAAAAGAATTTATTTCTATGAAGTCGTTTAAACTTTTTGCATTTAAGCGAAAATTAAGGATTTTGTAACCAATTGAAGTCTTTTTTAAGATGCATAGCAGCGCTACGGAACGAAAAAAAGGAGAAAAGTGGGTGCAAAAGACAAATTTTTTAGCAAATGGAAAAGTTTAAACCACTTCTATTACTAACTATTCAAAAACAACATTGTCTATATAAATATCTTGTGGTGTTCCATTACTACTTGAAAACAGAACCAAACCCGAGCGAATACAGCTAAGGTCTAGTTTTTTGACATTAATGGTGTATTTTTTCCATTTGGTATTTAATTTAACTTCAATAGATTTTTTGGTAGAATCTGGAAATGGTTTGTCTTGACCTATCATTCCAAAGCCTATAGTTGCGGTCAAATTGGCACTTGCTTTTGCCCAAAAACTAAATGTTTTCGCTCCAATTATTTCGTAACCTCCTAAGTTTTCGCCCCAATCATTTGGGGGGTCCACAAAAGCAATTCCATACCAATCATGGTCGTCATTATAACTAATTTTTATGGAAGAGGTTCCGGATTGCACTTCTTCTTTATTATTGAGATTTACCGAAATGGCTTTGTAGTTTCCCATTAATCCAGAAGGATTATAAGGAATATCATCCCCATCTTTATATACATAAAATGGAAGCTGTGTTTTTGCAACCAGATATTTTTTGTTTTTTGCATTTTCATCTGCAACTAGGATTGAATTGGAAGCGATTCCTACATTGTTATAGGAATCTTTAACATTTACATATATTTTTATAGCACCATTTTCTTTTGGTAATTGAATCTCAAATCCAGTAGTTAAAGTACCCCTAAAGTTAAGTTTGTTCATTTGATTTCTTCTTTTACGACTACCCGTTCGTTGATTATAGTAGAAGCTAATATCTAAATTATCTTTTTCAATATCAGATGCTTTTAAAGTTATCGGAACCCATGTTTCGCTTTTTATTTCTGAATCCGGTAATTCAAAAGTTTCAATTTTAGGAACGTTATTAATAGGTTTTTGTCCCGTATATGCTTCTCTAATAGCCCAATATTGTGGCCGAAGCATCCCATCATGGTGTGTCATAAACCAAGGCGTACCAAAATCATTACCATTGGAATAATGAAAAATATATACCCCTAAACAGCTGGGTTTGTTTTTAATCCAGTCTGGATACCCTTTAGCTATGGCGTCGTATTTTTCTGTATCTGAGGGTTCTATTACTATTCCATTTTTTTTATTTTTTATATCCCATTCACCAGTAACGCCAAATTCGGTAACAATGTAAGGTTTATCAATGCCTCTTTTGTCTAATTCAGCTGCTAAATAATTGGCACCTGCTCCGTAACTATTTAAGCCATATATGTCTATTGAAGGCACAAATTTTTGCCACCAATCGAGTCCGAAAGTCCAAGCTTCTACTGAGGTTATAGGATGAGTAGCATCTATTTTTTTGATGTTTTTACATACCCGCTCTAATAATTTAGAATAGGCTTCTTTTTCGGCATCGGTGGCTATATTCAAATAGACTTCATTACCTACTGCCCAAGTAAGTACTGCGGGGTGTTTATAGTATTTCTCAACCGTTTTAAGCGCATTATTGTATTGGTCTTCCATCCCGGCTTTGTCTTCCAGATAGTTAAAACTATCATCATCTTCCATCCCTGGGCGACCGTGTCTCATCCAGATACCCATCATTATTTTTATACCATAGGTTTGGGCGGCATCAAGAAGTTGCTGGGTGTTTTCATTGGTGCCCCAGATCCTAATGGTATTTACGCCTAAAAATTGGAGGTCTTTAAAATACGTATCATAATTTTGTACGTCTTTGTCGTAGCCAAAAGTAACCCCTTTCACTACAAAAGGCTTTTCATCTACGACTAAGCTCCAGCCATTATCTTTTTTAATTAGGATAGTTTGTGCCGTTGTGCTCCAACTCAAACAATATGCAAGAAAGACGATAATAGGTAAGTAATTATGTTTTGTTTTCATCTTTAAGGATTTGTATATGAACGTTTCTGAACTAGAACTTGTGGCGGCTTAAGGAAA
>JANMZS010000104.1:0-5624 GCA_031383535.1 Flavobacterium sp. | reverse complement strand
GCTATTGCGTTGAGTGAAGCGGAAGGATTGGATAAAAAAACTAAAAAATTATGAACAACAATTTAACAATGGATTTTTCTATCAACAAAGAAAACCATACAATTACAGTAAAAAGAGAATTTTTTGCGGGATTGCCTTTGGGTTGGTTACAATAGTGTCGGTTTTACCAGAATGCAAGTCGCCTTCCTTGAATTCGTGCATTACTTCTGCAATTTTTTTTTGCTTTGGAGACGATTTTTTTAGTGTTGTTTTTTTCATGATATGTTGATTTTATTTTTTTTAGTTCTCTCGCATTTCTTCAAAAAAGGGTGTTCTATTTTCTTCAACACATTTCACAGCATACAAGTACATCGCGGCACTCCATGTTTGCCAATTTTGACCTTTTGGTTCGCCGTTTTGGGCTTTTATCCATTCGTTAAAACCAAAATTACCACTTTCGGAATTTATTTTAAAACCTGATTTTTCATTATTTTTGGAAGCAGATTCTGTTGAAAAATTTGTTTTTTTTATGCAATCAGTCAACACTATTAATTTTTCTTCGGCTAATTCAATTCTTTTTGCGGCAACTAATGCAGCAATATAAAAGCCACATATAAAAGGCCAAATACCTCCATTATGGTAATCACCAGGGTTATTGAATTCAGAATATCTATCGTGCCAGTCTGGATCTTCTGGATTGGTAAACGGAAAGAAATTTGGGGGTAAATCCATAGCCAATAACCCTTTTTTCTTCATGGCTACACATTCGATTTCTATCCATGAAATCATATCATTTGCCCTAGTAAAAGATGCAATTCCTGACAAAATAGCCAAACAATTTCCTAATAAATCAAAACGCTCACTGCTATGAATTTTATAGGACCAAAAAGCATAATAGGGTTTGTTTTTTAATACCAATCCCTCATGAACATGGTTGTGAATAACGCCACTCGTAATGGTAAACCGACTCATTTCTTGTTTTACTTTTTTGGCTCTTTCGGGTTGATTCAAGATATTTAAATAGCTATAAACTAATGCGTTGACAAATAATCCATGCCCTAATACCCATTGCTCGTCTCGCCAATCACTTGTGGGTTGTTGGGCTACTAAATACCGATCAGATGGACTTTGATATTCCATCCAAACCAATGCTTTTTGTACGGATTCGGCCAGAAAATCAGGTTCGTTATTGACTTGCCTGTAAACGCCTACTCCTAATAAAAAAAGTGGTGTTGTATCGCTCGAGCCTCGGTCATCTGTATCGTGGACTAATGATGTAATATGACCTCGTTCAGTTTGATTTTTTGCTAAAGTTTCGAGTACTTTTCGAATGCTTTTTAGTAATTCTTGATTATCTGAAACGGCAATTCCAAAAACAGCAATCATTAAATCTCTAGTATAAGGTTCTGGATAACCCCAACCTGCAGTTCGTGGCAATCCTTGAAAGGGACCATGCGTATTGTGTAAAAGCACTTCGAGAGCGGCTTTTTTTGCCAAATTTATTGCTACTTTTTGTTGCCAATTCATCATTTTTAGATTTATTTAATTCCTAATTTATCATTCATTATGGCTATAAATTTTTTGGCAACAATTCGATAATCAAAATTTTCTACTACACGTTTCCTACCTGCTTGCCCCATTTTTTTTCTTAATGGTTCATCGTTCATCAAGGTCAATAATCCTGTGGCAATGTCTTGAACATTGGCACGATAATCAACGGTTCTAGGCACATTGAATTTAACTTTATAATTTTCTTGAAATCCAGATTCGCCACCAAGAATAACTTCGTTTACAACTATTTTTTGAGCAACGTTAGCCAAAAAAGCTGTTTCACCATCAATTAAAGTGTCCAACATTCCCATGGCTTTGATACCAATGACAGGTTTTTCGCAAGCACCCGCTTCGACTTGTGGCATACCAAATCCTTCTAATCGAGAAGGAGCCGCATAGATGTCGCAGGCAGCAATTAGATACGGCATAAAATTTCGAGAAATAGTGTTAGTGGCATAGGTTACGTTTTTTTCTATGCCTAAATCGGTTGCCATTTGGAGGTCTTCGAGATTTTGAGATTTAGTTCGTGGTTGTGGCCAAACTTTGCAAACATATTTCCAATCTGGGGCTTTATTGTCGATAATTGCCAAGGCTTGCATCACTTCTTGCGCACCCTTGGACGCAGCATCACCGCCCACGGTTAAAATCATTAATTGGTCAGGCGAAATGCCCAATGATTCTCGAACTGCGAGGATTTTTGGATCATTTTTAGCATAAGGATTGAAGATATCTGTATCGCAACCTACCGGTAAAACCTCTATTTTATTGCCATCAATTCCGTCACGAACATACATTTCTTTGACCCAATGCGAAGTAACCAATATTAGCGGCAAAGCGTTTAATACTTCCTGATAATTAGCAATATAACCATCAGCAACCAGCCATGGAACAGGCTGAACACCATACCGTTGTGGATGTAAGATGAGTTGTGGCGTGTGCCCCCAATAGCCAATGCCAACCACAACATCAGGTTCAAACCAGCGATAATACCATTCTTTTTCTTGTGCCGATTCGAAATGAACTGCGTGTGCATCGACACCTAATTCTAACAAGCCTTTGTACAAAAGGTCGCCTTGAGTAGCTAATCCGCCTGGCGATGGCGGATAATCGTAAAGTACCAGTACTTTCATTTGTTATTTGTTTAAAAATTTTATGGCGCCTTTTGTTTTATTAAAAATCCAAAACGCTTCTGATTTTGGGGTTGTTTTTGCTTCCCAACTGTCTGGGTCGAAGCCATAAGTTTCGGTTATTAATTCGTATTTTTTTAACCAAATTTCATTATTTAAGATTTCAAAATAAGAAGCGTTTGGTATTGCCCTTGGATAATAATTTCTGCTTCCGTCCTCGTAGGCAAAAGTCCAAAGTAGGCTTGTTGAAATTTTGCCTTCATTCCAAAGCAATATGACTGCTTTGCTAACTTCTTCGTGTCGCAAGTGCTTGGTATATTCGCCTTTTGGATTGTGTGTAATTATTATATCGAAGTTTTTATTGGGTAAAAAATCTAAAATAATTTGTTTTACAACATCAATTTCTACTGGTTTTTGCTCGGGTTCGTCGTCAAGATTTCCCATATTGCCATCAGCATTAAGAATTTTTAAAACTTGAAAGAATTTATTACATCTATCACCATCATTTTTACGACAAAGACTGATGATGTAACATTTCCAGTCAGGATTGTTCATGATTGTTCCACCCGCCCAAAGTATTTCATCATCGGGATGTGCTACAATTATTGCTACTGATTTTTGAGGATTAGTGTTCATTTATCGCATTCGTTTTAATTCTTGATTTAAAATGGGGAAGAAAATAAATCCTTCCCCATTTTATTTATTATTCTTCAAATTCAAATTCATATTCATATTCAACTTCCAATTCATTATCAACCATCCAAACACCATTAGCTTTCCATGCTATTCGGCCTGCTTCCTCTTTTTGATACCAAGAGCCAACTATGCCAGTTAATGTAACTTTGTGATCAGAAACTTTAACATTAATATCTTCATCGTCCAATGACCAATTGCGTCTCAAAGCACTTTCAATATCATCTTTTTCGATGCTTTCGCTTGAATCAGCTTTTATTGTTATCTTGTTTGACACTCCTGTAACACCCATTAATTTACTAACGGCATCTTTTGCGGCTGTTTTTTGGTAATTCCAACTCAATTCGCCTTCGAGGGTAACCCAGCCATTTTCTACCTTAACTTTTACTTTGTCATTGGGTACTTCCCAATTCCATTCTATGGCGTTTATAATTTCTTTGGCAATATCGTTGTCGTCTTTTTTTGCGTAAGTTGATGCGTATTTAACTTCGATATTTTCGACTAGTGCCTTTACTCCAACAATGCTTTTTACAGCACTTTCTGCTTCGGTTTTTTTGGTGTAACTATCGACAGTTCCAGTCAAAGTAACCACGCCATCTTTTACAGAAACCCCAATTTCGGCAGCGTGCAATAAGGGTTCCCATTTTAGTGCATTTTGTACATCTTTTTGCAATTCTTCGTTTGTTTTCATAATAAAAATATTTTTTAATGTGAAAGTATTTTCACTATGTAAAGTTGGTTGCTTAATTTACCAAAAGTGTTGCAGGATTATTTAAAAAAGTTGTGTAATTCATTAATTATGATAATTTTTCTTTGCTGGTGTTTTTTTGTTGGTTTCCATGATTTTTGGTTCTACTGGAAATGTTGTGAACGTTCAACTTTTTTTAAACCATTAAGGAAGTTAAGATTCATTAATGGTTTAATATTTGTAAATTTCGTTCTAAATGTTTGCAACTTTTCACACAAAACCCAGTAGAACCTAATTTTTAGAATTAATAAATTTGTTTTATGATATATCAATAGATTATGTCTTTAAAAAAAAGTGCCGTAAACATTGTTCACAGCACGATTTAAACAGATTCAACATCCTATTTATACTAGCATTTGAGCCGCTTCAAGATTAATGGAGTCAACTGCAACTTCTGTTAATTTTACATCGGCCGCTTTTTCTTCGGCAAGTGTTTCTTCGAGTAATTTTACCGCTTTGGTCAAACCTAATGTTTCAGCAAATTGGCGTAAAGTGCCATAAGTAGCAATTTCGTAATGTTCTACTTTTTGTGCTGCAGAAATAATTCCGGCATCACGCATCGAACCCTCTTCACATTCGTCCATAATT
Organism: Flavobacterium sp.; assembly: GCA_031383535.1. Classification (GTDB taxonomy): domain Bacteria; phylum Bacteroidota; class Bacteroidia; order Flavobacteriales; family Flavobacteriaceae; genus Flavobacterium. The sequence goes on along the minus strand of JANMZS010000104.1, from coordinate 938 downwards.
TCGCCTGCTTCTTTTATCAAGCCAGCCATAGCTTCACATTTTGCTGCTTCGGCTTTTTTACCAATGATTTCAAATACTTGTTCAACACGAGTAACTTGTTTTTCTGTTTCTGCCAGATGACTTGTCAATGCTACGATTAATTCTTCTGAAGAGGCATTTTTAATCATTTTTGGGATAGCAGTCGTCAATGCTTTTTCTGCCCAATAAATATCTTTCAACTCATCTTCGAATAACTCCATTAGCTGCGAAGATTTCATTGTACTTTTTTTTGCGTCATTTGATTGACTTTTTTGATTTTTAGTTTCCATTTTTAAATATTTTAATTGATTATTAATGAAATACAAAGTTCAGAGATATCGGTCTAAAATGATTTATATTATTTTTGGAGTTAGTTGCAAAATCCTTTCTTATTTCATTGAAAATTAACTTTTTATTACTATTTAATTTACTTCACTTCTTTTTTATTAGTTTATCCGTTTCAAGTTCTCCCATCAAAAAACCATAGGGTTTGAGTGGTTCTATATGGTCTAAAATTACTTTCAGTATAGCTGTTAGAGGGATTGAAACAAACATGCCTGGAATTCCCCAAATAGCATTTCCTATCAGTACTACAATTACAGAAATAAGTGGGTTTATTTTGACTCTGGAAGCCACAATTTTTGGTATAACATAATGATTGTCTATAAACTGAATTACAATATAGGCCAAGAGAACAAAAAAGGGTGATGAAAGAGAATCTTTGGTTACAAAGGCAATAATCATGGGCATTGCAATGGCTACAATTCCACCTACATACGGAATAATATTAATAATGGCACCTGTAATTCCAAGGATAATAGCATAATCAATTCCTAAAATTAATAGGGCAATGGAATTGAGTGTACCGATAATTATCATCTCGAAAAAAAGTCCGACCAAATAACTTTGAATGATTCTTT
>JANMZS010000101.1:0-38108 GCA_031383535.1 Flavobacterium sp. | reverse complement strand
ATTGGTCCTCTTGACATAAATTCTACTAATTCTCCGTAGAATGGTCTTGCTGCATGTACTGCATAAAATGCTTGTGCATCAGCAACAGTTAGTTGCGTTAATTTCAAGGAAACAATTTTGAAACCACCGTTTGTGATCATTGCTAATATATTTCCAATGTGTCCATTAGCGACAGCATCAGGTTTAATCATGGTAAAAGTTCTATTTGTAGCCATTTTTATGTTTTATAAAATTTTGTGCAAAAATAGACATTTTTTATGAATAGAAATTATGGAATCATCAATTTATTATTGATTAATTGATATTTTACTTTATTGAAGTATAATGATGTTGAAATTATTTTCTAATGGTTTAAGCTCTTTCATAAGTTGCGGAATCAAAGATGCACCATTTTGGAGATAAAACTCCGAAAAATTAGTTTGTCGTTCCTGTAAACTTTGGTTAGGAAATAAGGTGTTTTGCAACTGAGTAATTCTTTCTAATTCTTCAACATGTTTTCGTTTTTGAGCTTTCAAGAGCCGTTTTTCTAAATTCTCTAACCCTTTTATTTGTTTGGCTTCTTGTGCTTTTACAGCACCAAGAAATGAATTATCGGTTTTTTTTGCCAATTCAAATAGAGTTTCAAATTGTTCTTGAAGGAGTTTTTTCTGGGGACTAAAATCAATTGGAAATGCTGATAATTTGGCAATCTGTTTATTGACTAATGCCTGTTGACTACTGAACAAATCCTTCCAGGTTAGTCCTAATTTAGTTGCTTTTTCTTCTTGCTTTTTAGTAACCAATACTGCCGAGTTTCGAACCAAAAGTATGGGAAAAGTAATTTTTACAGTGTCGAAAAATGATTTCAGTTCTAACCAATACGCAATTTCTCCACCACCACCAATGTAACATAAATTCGGCAAAATCACTTCTTGATAGAGCGGACGCATAATCACGTTGGGACTAAATTTTTCGGGATGATTCTCTACTAAGGTTAAAATTTCATCTTCTGAAAATTCTATTTTGGGATTGTTTACTTTGTATTTTCCGTCCCGATTGCTATCGGAATCAAAGATGATTCGTTCCCTCAAGTTATTTTCTAAATAGAATAGATTGATTTCACGAGGATTCACTTGAATAGTGTATTCTGATAAATTTTTGTTGGTTTCAAGTACTTTTTTATAAGAAGTCTGCTTTATTAATTCGTCTTTTAGGTATGGAATAAATAGTTGTTTCAAATTTTGATGGTCAGCGTCTAGTATGACCAATCCGTATTCGCCAAAAAGGGCATTAGCAAGAAAACGAGTGGCATCAGCTAAGTTTGAATGATTTAAATACGATTCTTTAAAAAGTGTTTTGATTGTTTCAGCATTTCTTCCTGAACCGATTTCGGTTGAATATACTTCAAAAAAAGCCTCTAATCCATCAATTGATAAACGCCCAACAGCCCCAGAACTATTTGTATTCCACCTGAATTTTTTTTCGTTGAAATTGAAATAATTGATCTCTTCAAAATCATGATCTTCGGTTGCCATCCAATATATGGGCACGAAATGGTATTCAGGATATTTCGTTTTTAATTCCTTAGTTAAATTTATAGTCGAAATAATTTTGTACAAAAAATACAAAGGTCCTGTAAATAAATTCAATTGATGACCAGTGGTAACGGTGAATGTATTCGAGTGGTTTAAAAGTTTAATATTGTTTAAAGTAGCAGTTGAAGCATTTATTTTAGCATATTGCGATTCTAATACCGAAACTAAAACCGTTCTATTTTCGGGCTTGTAATTTGCTTTTTTTTCTTGAACTTGCGAATCAAAATTTTCAAGAATTGGAAACCGATGGTAAAGCGGTTTTAAATTCGATTTTTGGTCTAAATAATCCTGTATTAAAGAAGAGAAATAACCAGAGTTTTGATAGCTAATACAGTCAGTTGGCATAGTATTGTTTATTTGATGCTAAATTACTAAAAAAAAAATGGAACTAATTGTTTGTTAGTTTCAAAAAATAACATCATTTTTATAAAAAAATAGTCAAAATTATAATGCAAGATAGTTCAAGTCCTAAAAAAGTAAATTCATTAAAACACGTTCTTTTTGGTAGTTTAATTGGTACTGCCATTGAGTTTTTTGATTTTTATATTTATGCCAATGCTGCGGTATTGGTTTTTCCACAATTGTTTTTCCCAGGATCAGACCCTACTACTTCTACCATTGAATCTTTGGCTACCTTTTCGATTGCTTTTTTCGCCAGACCTATTGGCTCAGCTGTTTTTGGTCATTTTGGAGATAAAATAGGACGCAAAGCAACACTTGTAGCTGCTTTATTAACCATGGGAATTTCAACAGTTTGTATCGGATTATTGCCTACTTATCAAAGCATCGGAATAGTTGCGCCTCTATTATTAATGATTTGTCGATTTGGTCAGGGTCTAGGTTTAGGTGGCGAATGGGGTGGAGCGGTATTATTAGCCATCGAGAATGCACCACCCGGAAAAAGAGCATGGTATGGCATGTTTCCACAATTAGGAGCGCCAATAGGTTTATTGCTTTCAGGAGGGACATTTTTGATATTAAGCGATACCTTGACCAACGAACAATTTTTTGATTTTGGATGGAGGATTCCTTTTATAGCCAGTTCTTTATTAGTAATTGTTGGCTTCTACATCCGAATGAAAATAACCGAAACACCCTCTTTTGCTCATGCAGTCGAAACCAAAAAACAAGTAGATGCGCCTTTGTTGACCATCTTAAAATTCTATAAAAAAGAATTAATTTTTGGAACTTTTGCAGCAGTATCTACTTTTGTAACATTCTATTTAATGACTGTTTTTAGTTTGAGTTGGGGGACAAGCGATTTAGGGTTTAGCCGTCGCGATTTTTTGTTTATTGAACTTTTTGCTATTGTATTTTTTATGATCGGAATCCCAGTTTCTGCTTCGTTGGCGGATCGTTTTGGAAGAAAAAAAGTTTTGCTAATTGTATCCCTAATAATTGCGCTGTTTGGGCTTAGTTTTTCTTATTTTATGGATTCTGGAAGCAACGCTTTAATTACCACTTTTGTCTGCCTTGGAATGGGATTAATGGGATTTACCTATGGCCCGTTGGGGACTTTTTTATCTGAATTATTTCCTACCGAAGTTCGCTATTCAGGAGCATCATTAACCTTTAATTTAGCTGGAATACTAGGTGCTTCTTTTGCACCACTAATAGCGATATGGCTTGCCAAAAACTACGGAATTGGATTTGTTGGCTATTATTTATCCGTTGCTGCTTTGATTTCTTTCGTGGCACTTTTGGCGATACGAAAAAAGGAGGAGGAGTTTTAATTATATTTTTTTTACAAAACAATTCTTTTGGAATTAAAAGGGTTTAGAATACTAAAAAATATTAGTAAATTCGCTAAAATAACTTTTTATGAAAATTAAAAAACTTTCACTCAAAAATATTGGCCCTTTTCTTGAGGCTGATCTTGATTTTATTCCAGATGACAATCAAACCCCCCCCGTTATTATTATTACAGGAGAGAATGGAACTGGAAAAACAATTGTTTTGGATGCTATTAGAGGATTATTTTTGGGTTATTTTGGTAATATTCAAAGAAATATTATTAGAAATGAAGATGATTTTTATATAAGATCCTTGATTAATTTCAATGGTGTCAATCAAGATATTAATACTAGGGGGTTTTATAATAAGGGACTTTCTTATGAAGTAAAAAGTGAAAATGGTAGTGGTTTTTATGATTTATCAAGTTTTTTTAATGATCCAAAAAAGACAGGAAGCAACAAATGGATTGCAAATTATTGGACTTCAAAATCAGATAATTCTCAATATAATGTTCCAAATCTTCAATTCATAAAGCCTGAAAATTATTTATTAGGTGTATTAAATGGTATTCAGAAGAATACTGAAGTTATACAATTAATTACCTATTTCGATTATTTGAAATCAAGTGACAGTCCAAAAGAAAAAAAAGAAGGAGAGGTTTTATTTAATACGCTCAAAAAAATTATAAAACTAAGTCTGATTGAAGGTGAATTAAAATATGTAGAACGAAAAACTTTGATGCCAGTCGTTTCGCAAAATGGTTTTGAAGTTTCATTGGATAAGTTGAGTAGTGGGAATTTGTATTTGATTCAAAGATTAATTTCACTTTTAGGTCAAATGTATTCGGTTTACACATTAAATCAATTAAAATTAGAAGATATGCTTTTGACTCCTGGGCTGTTGTTAATTGATGAGGCCGAGAATCATTTACATCCAAAATGGCAAAAATCATTTTTAAATTCTATTTTAGATATTTTCCCAAATCTCCAGATTATTATTACTACACATTCTCCATTTATAGTTTCTTCCGTTGAAAATTCAAAAGTTTTTGTTTGTAAATCAGAAAAAGACCATTCTATTATTGTTGATGAAACAGATGTTTATTCCAATAAACCAATAGAAGAAATTTTGCAATCGGAGGTTTTCAATACAAACCCTTTCAATGCAGAAATTTCAGATTTAATGAACAAAAGAAAGAAAGCTATTGAAAGTAAGGATTTTGCGAAAAAAGAAGAGATAGAGGAAAAATTGAAAGTAATTAATCCAGAATATTTTTCCTATTTTGATATAGACAAACTCATTAAAAGTATTTCAAAATAGTTTTATGAGACATTTAGAACGATTACCAAAACCAAATATTCTTACTCGAAAAGAACAAGAGTGGACTGCCAAATTTGTTGAATCAGAAAATATAAGACCAGATAATAGTAAGTATGGTCATAAAGACATTGTTGCTGATTTGAATTCTATTAGTTTTCATAAATGTTTTTATTCTGAGCAAAAGTTAAAAGGAATTCCAAAAGAAATAGACCATCATATTGAAGTTGCCGAAAGAAAAGATTTAGCTTATGATTGGGATAATCTGTATTTATCTTCAACGATATGTAATAATAAATTACCAAATAAAACTATTTCTGTAGATGATGTACTTAATCCATTTGTAAATTCAGATACTGAAATTGAAGAACATTTGACTTTTGAAGATGAATGTATAACTGCAAAAAATGGTTCTAAGTTAGGATTTGACACTATTAAAAAATATCGATTGGACTCACCCTTACTTGATAGCATAAGAAGTAGAGTACTACATCAATTTAAAGATGTATTGGAAGCTATTAGGAAAAACCAGATTCAAGAAAAAGGAAGAGATATGAATAAAAACGAATTAGAAGCTTTATATCGTTTCGCTCAACCAGATTATTCTTTTTCTCTAATGTTTAGGCTTTTGCTTAAAAATCACAATCTTTGAAAACCCAAGTATTCTTAATAACCCCACCCTTTACTCAACTGAATACACCGTATCCAGCAACGGCGTACATCAAAGGGTTCTTGAATACCAAAAAAATTTCGGCAACTCAAGCTGATTTAGGGATTGAAGTGATTTTGAAACTGTTTTCGAAAAAAGGTCTGCAAGATTTATTTGATTTTCCTAAACCCAATACCCAAAACCTAACACCCAATACCCAAAGAATCCTCGCTCTTCAAGACGAATACATCAAAACCATCGACTCTGTGATTGCTTTTCTACAAGGGAAAAATCCAACCTTGGCACTCCAAATTTGTCAAGAAGATTATTTGCCCGAAGCCTCTCGGTTTGCACAACTGAGAGTCCCGACAGCTGTCGGGATGGATTGGGCTTTCGGAACGATGGGAACGCAGGATAAAGCCAAACATCTAGCGACTTTATACCTCGAAGATATTTCGGATTTTATTGTAGAATGTGTCGATGTTAATTTTGGTTTCAGTCGCTATGCGGAACGATTGGGTCGCTCTGCCAATTCTTTCGACGAATTGTACGCTGCTTTACAGCAAGAACCAACATACATAGATAAAATTCTGATTTCGATTTTAGCGGATAAAATCGAAATCATTCAACCCGAATTATTTTTGATTTCTGTTCCTTTTCCAGGGAATTTGTATTCGGCTTTTCGCTCGGCACAATGGGTACGAAAGCATCATCCGAATATTAAAATCTCGATGGGAGGGGGTTTCCCCAACACCGAATTGCGTTCTCTTTCGGACGCTCGGGTTTTTGAGTTTTTAGATTACATCACTTTGGATGATGGCGAATTACCAGTGGAATTATTATCCTCCCCCGACCCCTCCGAAGGAGGGGAGAATAGAACTTATAAACGAACTTTTCTACTAGAAAACGGCAAAGTAGTTTACAAAAACAATTCGACACGAAGTGACTACAAGCAATCGCAAGTTGGCACACCCGATTATTCAGATTTGCTATTAGATAAATACATTTCGGTTATTGAAATCGTGAATCCCATGCATCGAATGTGGAGTGACGGTCGTTGGAATAAACTCACCATGGCTCACGGATGTTATTGGGGCAAATGTACGTTTTGTGATATTTCATTAGATTATATAAAAATATATGAACCCATCGCCGCCAATATATTGTGTGATCGAATGGAACAAATGATAGCACAAACAGGAGTAAATGGTTTTCATTTTGTAGATGAAGCAGCGCCTCCAGCCTTGATGAAAGCGTTGGCACTTGAAATTCTTCGCAGAAAGTTATCTGTCACTTGGTGGACGAACATCCGATTTGAAAAAAGTTTTACTAGAGATTTATGTCTGTTGCTCAAAGCTTCCGGATGTATTGCCGTCTCGGGCGGACTTGAAGTAGCTTCGGATAGATTATTACAATTAATTGACAAAGGCGTAACGGTAGAACAAGTGGCAAAAGTTACCCGAAATTTTACCCAAGCCAATATAATGGTTCACGCTTATTTGATGTATGGGTATTCAACGCAAACCATTCAAGAAACCGTGGACAGTCTTGAAATGGTGCGGCAGTTGTTTGAAGTTGGCGTTTTGCAATCTGGTTTTTGGCATCAGTTTGCCATGACAGCACACAGCCCTGTTGGGATGTATCCCGAAAAATTCGGTGTTGTTCCTACTTCCCCTCCTTTGGAGGGGTTAGGGGTGGTTTTTGCCAATAACGACATCAATTTTGTGGATAAAACCGGAATTGACCACGATAAATTCAGTTTTGGGCTCAAGAAATCCTTGTTTAATTTTATGCACGGCATCTGTTTTGACTACGAATTGCAGGAGTGGTTTGATTTTAAAATACCGAAAACAAAAATTCATCCTGATTTTATTTCTAATGCTATTGCAACGGATGAAAATTTCAAAATAAAACTAACTGCCAAAATAGTTTGGTTAGGGGGCAAGCCTACATTAGCCTATTATACAAAATCCAAGAAAGGAAACAGTTGGGAAATGACAACTTTGACTTTTCACGACAAGAAAGAGAGTTTTACGATTCAAACGGGCAAAAATGAGGGAGAATGGCTAGTAGAAATACTAGAAAAAATATCAATCACCAATATTCCCTCTTCGGGGGCTAGGGTGCTTACTTTTCAAGAAATAAAAACTGATTTTGAAATGCAGTTTCAAGATTTTGAGTTATTCTGGTTTTCTAAGCCTGTTAATGTCTTGAGAGAATTTGGGTTGTTGGTTTTGTAAAGTATTCGGAGTAATTTCAAATTAATTCCCATCATTTTTCATCGATTTTGAACTATAATATTATATATTTACTTTCGTTTAGTTTTTTTTAGCTTTTATTAAATTGTTTTTAATTAATAAATTTCGAGATGAGTAAAAAAATTAAAATTATTAGTTTTTTGATATTCACAATAATAATTATTGCTATTGTTGGATTTAATTATGTAATGCACGGTGGAGCTCGAGATTTGTCCAATGAAGACGCAGCATTTAAACTTAATTCAAAAAGTATAATTGATGAGTTTGCTACTAATGTTGATGTTTGTAATAAAAAATACTTAGATAAAGCTATCTCTATTTCTGGAACTGTTACTGCAGTCAATGGTAAAGAAGTGATTTTGGATAATTCAATTATTTGTAATCTAAAAGATATTGACGCAACAGTAAAAGAAGACCAAGCCATTACCTTAAAAGGGAGAGTGGTTGGCTATGATGATTTAATGGGAGAAATAAAATTAGATCAATGCTTTAAAGCTCAATAGAACTATTAATTAAAAGGAATCGAAATTTAAATTAAATGAGAATGAAAAATATTTTAGCTATTACCCTTTTACTTTTTGCTTTTAACTTGGCTTTCGCACAAGATGATTTATTAAATCAATTGGACGCTGAGAAATCAGATGTTAAGGAAGTTGAAACTTCGGCATTTAAAGGATTGCAAATATGTAATATGCAGTCAACGAAATTAACCTCAAAAGGGGAATGGTATATGGTAGTTTCGCACCGATTTGGTGATTTGACCAATGGATTGGATAACTTTTTTGGATTAGATAATGCTTTTACAAAATTTGGAGGTATTTATGGCGTTACGGATTGGTTGTCTTTAGGCGCATCCAGACATACCTTAGATAAGGTATATGAAGTTACGGCAAAATATAGATTAGCCAATCAAATTAAAGATGGTTTTCCGGTAACCATTGTAGGCTATAATACCATTGATATTAATAGTAAATTGGATAAAGATGTATATCCAGGATTAAAATTTAATAATCGATTAGCATTTTCAACACAATTGTTAATTTCAAGAAAATTTTCAGAATCTTTTTCATTGGAAATAAACCCAATTTATATTCACAAGAATTTATATGAATATGGATCAGAACAAAAAAATGAATTTTTTATTGGTTCTGGAGCGCGATATAAAATTGCCAAAAGAATGAGTGTTAATCTCGAATATGCAGCTCGTATCAGCACAATAGAAGGAGCTCGTTCGCCTTATGAAAATCCACTTACTTTAGGGCTTGACATAGAAACAGGAGGACATGTGTTTCAGTTGGTATTGTCTAATAGTCAAGCCATGAATGATGTAGCAATGTTTTCAAGACCTTTAGGGGATTGGACAGGTGGAGGTATTTATTTTGGGTTTAATATGTATAGAGTTTTTTAAATTAATAGTTAATTAGACATGAAAAAAATAATTTTAGTTGCCTTATTAGTAATATTGATAATCATTGGCAGCGTTTTTAATTCTTGTGAATCCAACACCTACCAAGAAATTTCGCCAGTAGTTGCAAATCCAACCTATTCAGTAAATGTAGAGCCCATAATACGAACAACTTGCAAGAGTTGTCATGAATCACAATATCCAAGTTTAGGGAGTTATACTGATGTAAAAGACGCTATTGAAAATGGGAACTTAATTTGTAGAATTGATGATCAATCCTGTGGTGCAGTTATGCCGCAACAAGGAAGAATGCCTCAAAATATAATTGATATGATTAAACTTTGGAGAGACCAAGGATTCATAAATTAATAAATTTTATTATGAAAAAAATAGCCGTTTTAGTATCTGTATTTTTTGTTACAAATTTTGGATTTGCACAAAAAATGATGACTCGCACAGGAGAAATAAAATTTGAGGCTTCGATGCCTGCCTTCGAAGAAGTTGCAGCAACCAATAGTACTGTTTCGGCAATATTAGATCAATCTACTGGAGATCTTGCCGCTTTGGCTTTAATAAAGGCATTCAAATTCAAAGCACCATTAATGGAAGAACACTTTAATGAAAATTATATGGAGTCTTCTAAATTCCCTAAGGCAACTTTTAAAGGAAAAATTGTAAATTTTGAAGCTTCAAAATTGTCGACAAAAAAATCAGACTATGATTTAGAGGGTGATTTGACCATACATGGAGTAACCAAAAAAGTAAAAACAAAAATTTCATTGGTTTTAATTGCTGGAAAAATAAATGCAGCAACTAATTTAGTTGTAAAAGCAAAAGAGTATGGAATAGCCATACCAAGTTTGGTTAAGAGTAAAATTGCAGAAGATATTGAAATTAATATAAAACTAGTGCTTGAAGGTAAGTAATTTACACTCCAAACTGTCTCAAATATTGATCTGCATTATTTTCAATTGTTTTGGTTTCTAAAAATAAAAATAAAAATATCACAGCCATTCAGGCTTTCTGTCTAAAAACCTAATCTTCGGGTATCGATTAATTCTTCCAATGATTTTTGAATTATTCACATTGTTAAAATTAAAATTTATAGCAATTAATCTAGATTTATTTCAAAAATACAATTTTTGGTTTTTCATTCTATAGAATTATACACTAAATTTGCACCTCAATAAAAACAATTTATAATGGAAAACGGAATATATGCTAAATTCAACACCTCCAAAGGGGCTATTTTAGTAAAGCTGACACATGATTTAACTCCAGGTACAGTAGGTAATTTTGTTGCTCTCGCCGAAGGAAATATGGAGAACAAAGTAAAACCTCAGGGAACTAAATTCTATGATGGTTTAAATTTCCATAGAGTAATTCCTGATTTTATGATTCAGGGTGGTTGTCCTCAAGGAACAGGAACTGGTGATCCGGGGTATAAATTTGATGATGAATTTCATCCTACTTTGAAACATGATCGCCCAGGAATTCTTTCTATGGCCAATTCAGGTCCGGGTTCTAATGGGTCTCAGTTTTTTATCACTCACATTCCTACGGCTTGGTTGGATAATAAACATACTGTTTTTGGACACGTAATCGAAGGTCAGGATGTTGTTGATGCTGTGGAGCAGGGAGATTTTGTAGAAACTTTGGAAATTATAAGAGTTGGAGAGGAGGCCAAAAATTTTAACGCCATTGAAGCTTTTATTGGTTTAAAAGGAGCTAGACTAAAACGCGAAGCAATACTAAGAGCAGAATCAGAAGCTAAAATGGAAAAATTAGCTGCTGGTTTTGAAAAAACGGATAGCGGATTGCGTTACCAATTCATACAAAAAGGTGATGGAAAACAAGCGGAAGCTGGGAAAACAGTTTCAGTTCATTACGAAGGTTCATTAGAAAACGGAAAAGTGTTTGATTCCTCTTATCCAAGAAAAAAGCCCATTGAATTCAAATTAGGAATCGGTCAAGTTATCGAAGGTTGGGACGAAGGTATCGCTTTACTAAAAGTTGGGGATAAGGCTCGTTTTGTTATTCCGTCTGACTTAGGATATGGATCTCGTGGTGCTGGAGGAGCAATTCCACCAAATGCTACCTTGATTTTTGACGTAGAATTAATGGATGTAAAATAGTCCACACTTATAACTTAGTAATCTCATAATCCCAAACCTTAAAAGTTTGGGATTTTTCATGGTCTATAGTCAAATGAAATCAATAAAAAAAGTCTGATGATCTTTCGATTTTCAGACTTTTAGATTGGTTAGTTATTTTTGGTTTATAGTATTCAAATTATATATCTTCAAATTCAATATCAGTAAAACTTGATGTTGAAGTGGTTTCATTTTCATCGTGATTTTCTGTTGGGTATTCTTTTTTGAAATCTTTCTGATGTCTTTCCGATATTACTTCTTCGCCTTTATGATTTAAAACATAAGAGGTCATTTCTTCTAAAATTTCTGCGAAAGCGGTAAAATCTTCTTTATACAAATATATTTTATGCTTCTTGAAATGAAAGGAGCCGTCAGCTTCAGTGAATTTTTTACTTTCGGTAATAGTAATATAGTAATCATCAGCTTTGGTAGCTCTTACATCAAAAAAATAGGTTCTTCTTCCAGCTCGTAATACTTTTGAGAATATCTCTTCTTTTTCCAACATGTCATTTTCTCTCATGATATCTATATCGATTTAGTTTGTTATAACTAGCTACCAAAAATCTAAAAAATATATGTATTACGCATGAATTATTGCAATTCTTTTTCAGAAAGTTGTTTTAAATATAAAGTAGCATAATAACCATCTTGATTTAGTAATTGATTATGAGTGCCTTGTTCAGTAATTTTACCGTCTTCAAGAATGATGATTTTGTCTGCATTTTTTGCCGAAGATACCCTGTGACTCACTATTATTGTGGTTTTGTCTTTACAAATTTCAAATAAATTATTCAAAATTGCTTCTTCTGTTTCAGTATCCACGGCGGATAAGCAATCATCAAAAAGTAAAATAGGCGGATTTTTTATAATGGCTCTTGCGATGGAAACTCTTTGTTTTTGTCCTCCCGAAAGTGTAATTCCCCTTTCTCCAAGAACGGTTTCATACTGATTATTAAAATTGATAATGTTTTCGTGCACCATAGCATTTTTCGATGCAGTTTCTACTTCATCTTGGCTCGCATTCTCTTTCCCAAATTTGATGTTGTTTTTAATAGTATCCGAAAACAAAAAAGCATCTTGAGGAACTATGCCAATATTGTTTCTCAAATCATATAAATTTTGAGTACTAATTTCTACACTGTCAATGCAGATTTGACCAGATGTAACATCATACATCCGAGATAGTAGCGAAATAATGGTTGATTTTCCGGACCCTGTTTTGCCTAAAATTGCTAAAGTTTCTCCTTTGTGGACTTTGAAACTGACATCTTCCAAGGCTTTGATATTAGTATCTTCATACGTATAGCTAACATTTTCAAAAGAAATACTGCCTTCAATAATTGATTTTTCGGGATTTGTATTTTGTATTTCGGGTTCAATTTTTAGAAATTCATTGATTCGTTTTTGAGAAGCCTCGGCTTCTTGAACCATTGAAGAAATCCATCCTAGTGAAGCTACTGGCCATGTTAACATGTTTACATATAAAATAAATTCGGCAATCACTCCGATACTTTTTATAGTTCCATTTATATACATTTGACCTCCAGAATAAATAACTACTAAGTTGCTAATTCCAATTAATGCAATCATTAAAGGGCCGAATAAGGCTTGTATTTTAGCCAAATTCATGCTCTTTTCTTTACTTTCTGCAGCTAAATCAATTAAGTTTTTTTGATGTTGATTTTCTAAAGAATAGGCTTTTATAACTCGTATACCTGAAAAAATTTCTTGGGTAAAACTAGAAATTTTGGATAAGTATTGTTGGAAAATTGTACTTCGTTTATTGATTTCAGAACTTAATTTAAATATAGTGTAAGATAAAATAGGCAGAGGAAGTAAAGTGTATAATGTCAATTCAGGAGAAACACTGAACATGTAAATGATGACGATAGTAAATCGGATTACAGTATTTATTGTGTACATCACCGCGGGACCAACGTACATTCTCACCTTTGAAACATCTTCACTAATACGACTCATTAAGTCTCCTGTTCGATTTTGTTTGTAAAAATTTTGTGAGAGATTTTCATATTGTTTAAAGACTTCATTTTTTAAATCAAATTCAATATGACGTGACATGACAATTAATGTTTGTCGCATCAAAAATGAAAGAAATCCAGCTATAATAGTTGTAATTATTATCATAACAATATTAGTTATCAACTCCTCTTGAACAATTGCAATTGGCGTGGATTTGTTTCGTGAAAAATCTTCAATTACTTTAAATGATTTACTGATAATTTTTGGAGTAAATAGCGAAAAAATTTGTGCGATGATGGTAATTACAATTCCTAACAAGAAACTGTATTTGTATTTAATGAAGTATTTATTTAAATATCCTAATTCTTTCATTGAACTGAATTGTAACTATGATTTAAGAATGTATCAAGCTCCAAAGATACACTTATTGAAAAAAAAATATACAGTATTTTTTAGAGTTTTAGTATTATTTAAAAAATGAAAGTCCTATTTTTGCATACTCAAATTTAAAAGTTCTTACAAGGTGGTAAACAGAAGACATATTCGTGTTAAGGTGATGCAATCCATTTATGCGATGCGTCAAAAGGGATCAGATAATCTAGAAAAAGAAGAAAAATTTCTGTTTCATAGTATAGATTCCATTCAAGATTTATACCTAATAATGCTTTCCTCTTTAATAGAAATCTGTAAAAAAGAAACTGTCTTTTTGCAAAAATCTAGTCAAAAACATCTTGCTACGCCACAGGAACGTAAACCCAACGAGAAGTTTGTTAAAAATGCTATTTTTAAAATTCTTTCCGAAAACAATTCTCTTAGTATTGCTCTAGAAAATCGTAAAATAAATAATTGGACACTAAACGATGACTATATTTTATTACTTCTTTCTGACATAAAAAGCAGCAAGTTGTATGAAAAATATATGAGCAATACCGTCAATTCATTCGAAGAAGATAAGGAATTTTTGATTGACTTGTTTTCAGAAGTCATTGTTCCTAACGAAAAATTGTATGATTATTTAGAAGATTATAAGCTAACTTGGGTTGATGATATTCCTATTGTAAACACTCATATTATTAAGCAATTAAGAGCTTTTAAGTCAATTGATGATGAAGGTTTAAAAGTGCCAAAATTATACAAAGACAATGAAGACCGAGATTTTGTTCAAGACTTGTTTAGAAAAACAATTTTAAACGAAAAGGAATTTTCTAAAGAATATGCTACTAAAACAACCAACTGGGACATTGACCGAATAGCAGAGATTGACACGATTATTCTAAAAATGGCAATTTGTGAATTTTTGAAGTTTCCATCTATTCCTGTAAAAGTGACTTTAAACGAATATTTAGAATTGGCCAAAGAATATTCTACACCAAAAAGTAGTATTTTTATTAATGGAATTTTAGATAATATCGTCAAAGAATTACAAGCCGATAAAAGGATTATTAAAGCTGGTAGAGGATTAATGTAAAACAAGTATAAACTAAAAAACAATTCAAAAAAAATGGAACAATTAAATCAATTTGCACCTTTCTTATTAATGTTTGTGGTGATTTATTTCTTTATGATCAGACCACAACAAAAGAAAGCGAAACAAGAAAAAGAATTCGAAAGTGCCTTAAAGGTAGGAGACAAAATCATTACAAAAAGTGGGCTTCACGGTAAAGTTGCTGAACTTGCCGATACTACTGTTGTTATCGAAACTATGTCGGGAAAACTAAAGATGGAGCGTTCTGCTATTTCTATGGAAATGAGCGCAGCTTTGAATAAGAAATAATGCTTTATTTTATTGGTCTCAAAATAGTTTAAAACGCTACCTGCCGGAATGTATGTATGCACTTTAGAGCATTTCGTTGCAGATTTTTACACTTTTGTGTAAACCTATTTTAGGATAAGACAAAGTCTATGAGGTTTAATTAAATACAACCTCAATAATAATCAAAAACCCCGATTTGAATGGTTCAAATCGGGGTTTTAAGTTTAAAAAAATAGTTTTTATAGGTGTATTACTTCGCCATAGGCATCAGCAACGGCTTCCATAACTGCTTCACTCATGGTGGGGTGTGGGTGAATTGATTTTAGGATTTCGTGTCCTGTGGTTTCTAGTTTACGGGCTACAACTGCCTCAGCAATCATATCGGTAACTCCAGCACCAATCATGTGGCATCCTAGCCATTCACCATATTTAGCATCAAAAATTACTTTGACAAAACCATCAGGAGTTCCAGCAGCTTTCGCTTTTCCAGATGCTGAGAATGGAAATTTTCCAATTTTAAGTTCGTATCCTTTTTCTTTAGCTTGTTTTTCGGTTAATCCAACCGAAGCGATTTCTGGTGTAGCATACGTACAACCAGGAACGTTTCCATAATCAATAGGGTCTACGTGAAGACCTGCAATTTTTTCGACACAATTTATTCCTTCAGCCGAAGCAACATGTGCTAAAGCTTGACCTGGAGTTACATCGCCAATAGCGTAATAGCCAGGAATATTAGTTTGATTGTAAGCGTTAACCAAGATTTTATCTCTATCCACAGCGATACCAACTTCTTCTAAACCGATGTTTTCAATATTGGTTTTGATTCCAACGGCAGATAATAAAATTTCTGCTTCAAGAATTTCTTCTCCTTTTGCCGTTTTTACAAATGCTTTTACCCCTTTTCCAGAAGTGTCAATTCTTTCAACAGAAGAATTAGTCATAATCGTAATTCCAGCTTTTTTCAAAGATTTTTCAAATTGTTTTGAAATATCCTCGTCTTCAACAGGAACTACATTTGGCATAAATTCAACAATAGTTACCTGAGTTCCCATTGCGTTATAAAAATGAGCAAATTCAACACCAATCGCTCCAGAACCAACAATAATCATTGATTTTGGTTGGGTTGGTAAAGTCATTGCTTGTCTATATCCAATTACTTTTACACCATCTTGCGGTAAGTTTGGTAACTCACGAGAACGTGCTCCAGTGGCAATAATAATATGATCTGCAGTATATTCTGTTACTTTTCCATCGGCTGCAGTGACATCTAATTTTTTTCCTGGTTTCAATTTTCCAAAACCATCGATAACGTCAATTTTATTTTTTTTCATCAAAAAAGTAACTCCTTTGCTCATGCCATCAGCAACACTTCTGCTTCTTTGCACTACCGCAGGAAAATCTTTATCAAATGAGGAAACTGTCAAACCATAATCCGATGCATGTTTCAGGTAATCAAAAACTTGAGCTGATTTTAGTAAAGCTTTTGTTGGGATACAACCCCAATTCAAACAAACGCCACCAAGATTTTCTTTTTCGATTACGGCCACTTTAAACCCCAATTGTGAGGCACGAATTGCAGTTACATATCCGCCTGGACCACTTCCTAAAACTATAATATCATATTTCATATTGGATTATTTTATTAATTAATTTTCAGTTGGCAAAATTAGGGATTTATTTGATTAAAGAAAAAGTTTAGTGTTTAAAGTTTAGTAGGTCATACAATCTGGAATTAAAATTGATTCTTAATCTTTTTGTATAATTAATTTTTAGTTCAGTTGAATGATATATAGTTTTTACTATTTTTGAAATCAAGATTACATAAAAATTAATTCAATGCGTTTTAAAAAGTATTTATATGACCCAAGATAGCAACAAAAGCATAGAGATTCTTTTAGAAGAACTTCAAAATTTACGTGAGGAGAATGATGCACTGAAAAAAGCTATTGTCGCTGGTGAATTAAAAAATGGCAACACGAAATATCTTTTGGCTCACGACCTATCACAATACAATAAATCCGAACAAAAAAATACTGATGTAAATGAACGTCTCAATAGTCTGATTGAGGCAATACCAGATTGTATTTTTTTTAAAGACGGGGAAGGAAAATGGCTTATAACTAATGAACCCGCCAAAGAATTATTTCAGCTTAAAGATGTAAGTTGGTTTAGAAAAACCAATTTTGAGATGATTGAAGAGCGACCTGAATTTAGTAAAATGTACAACCAGTGCCAAATTACAGATGATATTACTTGGCAAGAAACTAAATTATCCACATTTGAGGAAAGTGTTACTGACGAAAGTGGGAACGTTCATCAATTTGAAGTACGCAAAATGCCTTTGTTTTATCCTGATGGAACTCGCAAAGGTTTAGTGATAATAACAGCGAATGTGACCGAAAAAAAAGAGGCATTACGCAAACTGGGT
The DNA here is from genome assembly GCA_031383535.1 of Flavobacterium sp. Lineage (GTDB taxonomy): Bacteria > Bacteroidota > Bacteroidia > Flavobacteriales > Flavobacteriaceae > Flavobacterium. Next base: position 20,857 of record JANMZS010000101.1, on the reverse strand, counting down.
AAAAGTGAGAAACAATTTAGAAACCTTATTTCAGAGTTGCCCGATGTGGTAATAATCCATAAAAACGGAATTATTTTATATGTAAATCAGGCTGCATCAGAAGCCACAGGATATTCGCCTGAAGAATTAATTGGGGCTAATATGATGGGGTTTATTGAAGAAGGTTATCGAGCAATTGCAATTCATAATATGGCTAGGAGAGCAGCTGGTGAAGTTATTGGAGATTATGAGATAAACATGATCAGTAAGTCAGGTGAGGTCAAAACTGGTATTGTTAGAACCACTGCAACAGAATTTAATGGAGAAAAAGCGATTCTTATTATTTTGATTGATATAACGCAACGACTTCAATCAGAGAAAAATCTTTTAATTGCCAAGGAAAAAGCAGAAGAAAGTGATCGTCTTAAATTAGCTTTTCTTGCTAATATGAGCCATGAAATCAGAACTCCGATGAACGGAATTTTAGGCTTTTCTAATTTACTTAAAGACCCTAATATTTCTAGAAAAGATCAGAAGCAATATATTGAAATTATAGAAAAAAGTGGTGTAAGAATGCTCAACATTATCAATGATATAGTTGATATTTCGAAAATTGAATCCAATCAAATGGAAGTCTTTATTTCAAGAACAAATATTAACGAACAAGTGGAATATATTTATAATTTCTTTAAACCAGAAGTGGCGAGCAAAGGAATTAGTCTTAATTATAAAAACGGACTATCCATAAATAATGCTTTTGTCAAAACAGATAGAGAAAAGATATATGCTATTCTAACCAATTTGGTTAAAAACGCAATAAAATTTTGTGATAAAGGCATGATAGAGTTAGGCTACACCACTACATTGAACGATAAATCTGAAGTACTTGAATTTTTTGTGAAAGATACAGGTATCGGTATTCAAAAAGACAAACAAAGAGTAATATTTGACCGTTTTATCCAAGCGGATATTTCAGACAAAAGAACTTTTCAAGGAGCTGGTTTGGGTTTATCCATCTCAAAAGCTTATGTAGAAATGCTAGGAGGGAAAATTTGGGTCGAAAGTGAAGTGGGAATCGGATCAACTTTTTATTTTACCATTCCTTATAATACGATTGTAAATGTAGATACTGATTTTGAAGAAAGTATTTTGATTAAAGAAATCGAAAATAAAAAGTTAAAAATTGTAATTGCAGAAGACGACGCCATATCTAAACTTTTAATTTCAAAAGCGGTTTCAAAATACAGTAAAGAAATTATAATGGTAAGTACTGGAGTTGAAGCTGTAGAAGCTTGTCACAAGAATACAGACATTGATTTAGTACTAATGGATATTAATATGCCTATTATGAATGGATATGAAGCTACAGAGCAGATTCGAAAGTTTAATAAAAATGTGATTATTATTGCGCAAACAGCAAATGCACTGAGTAATGATAAAATCAATGCCATGGATTCAGGATGTAATGATTATATATCTAAACCAGTTAATATGTTTTCTTTAAGCGATTTAATCAATAAATATTTTAAATAATTCAAGTAAGTTATACTATTATTTACTTTAACTGTATATGCCAGAAATATTAAATTACTGCAATTCTTCTGTAACAAACTGAGAATCATATAGGTTTTTATAATAGCCTCCTTCTTGGTTTATCAAGTCTTGATGAGTTCCTTGTTCTACTATTAAACCTTTGTCCATCACAACAATTTGATCCGCATTGATAATGGTTGCCAGTCGATGAGCAATAATGATAGAAGTTCTGCCTTTAGTTATCGTTTCGGTAGCTTTTTGAATCAATTCTTCTGAAAAGGTGTCGATTGACGAAGTTGCTTCGTCTAAAATTAAAATACTCGGATTGCTCACATACGCCCTTAGAAATGCTATTAATTGGCGCTGTCCAGAAGAAAGCATGACACCGCGTTCTTTTACATCAAAATCATAATTATCGGGTAAACTCATAATGAATTGATGAACCCCTATTTTTTTGGCAGCTGTCACTACTTGCTCACGAGAAATATCGGGATTGTTTAGCGTAATATTGTTGAAAATAGTATCCGCAAAAAGGAAAACATCTTGTAAAACCACCGCTATTTGTTTGCGTAAAGAACTTAGAGTGTAATTATCGATATTTTGATCATCGATGTAAATGGTACCACTATTAATTTCATAAAAACGATTCATTAAATTGATGATGGTTGATTTTCCTGCGCCAGTGGCACCAACAATAGCAATGGTTTTCCCCGCCGAAACCGATAGGTTAATTCCCTTAATCACTTCCTCATTGGGGATGTAACCAAAATGAACATCCTTGAATTCAACATCTCCTTTAAATACAGGAGCTTCAATACTACCTGTATCTTGTATTTGATCTTGAGTGTCTAAAATGTCAAAAACCCGATTGGCTGCAATCATTCCCAGTTGCATCTCATTGAATTTGTCTGCAATTTGACGCAATGGATTAAACAACATTCCAATAAACATCGTATAAGCCGTCATTTGTCCTAAAGTTGTAAATGGATTTCCATGAATAATTTGAAAACCACCATACAAAACGATAAATCCTAAGGTTAAAGAAGATATAATATCGGCAATCGGAAAGAAAATGGAGTTGTATAAAATGGTTTTGATCCAAGCTTTTTTGTGTTTTTCGTTGATCAATTTGAATTTTTCATATTCGATATTCTCTCTATTAAATAATTGAACAATTTTCATCCCCGTAACTCGCTCTTGAACAAAAGTATTCATATTGGCAATTTGGGAGCGAACTTCTTCAAATGCAACTTGCATTTTACGCTGAAATATTCGGGTAATAAAAACTAATATTGGCATTGCCACCAAGACAATTAAAGAAAGTTGCCAATTCATATAGAACATAATAATCAAACAAACCATCATTTTCATAAAATCACTAGCAATCATAAATAAACCTTGACTAAAAATTCGTGCGATTTGCTCAATGTCAGAAACCGAACGTGTGACCAATTGTCCTACAGGTGCATGGTCAAAATACTTCATTCTGAAGCTTAGAATATGTTTGAAAAGTTTGGTTCGAATATCTTTGACAATATCTTGTCCGAGCCAATTGGCCCAATACACAAAGAAAAATTGAGAAACCACCTCAAGAATAAGGGTAATTCCCATAATGGTTACATAAAGGAGTAGCCCATAATTGTATTTTGGTTTGATATAGGTATCAACAGTTCCTTGTAGAATTAAAGGACGTATTGCCGCAAAAAAAGATAAAAAAACAGCAAAAAGTACCACGCCATTGAATCTTGCTTGATAGGGTTTTGAATATTTTAAAACTCGTTTAAATGCTTTAAAATCAAATGCTTTAGCTTTCATAAATTAAGATTTCAGATGGCAGATTTCAGATTTTAAAATCTAAAATTAAACTGCGTTCTTTTTAACTATCTAATTTGTTTTTATATTTTCTAACTTTTCATTTCTAAAGTTGGCTGTACCTATAAGCTGAAATATGCTGTCTACTTTTTGAAATCTGTTATAAATAATCATACTTAATTTTTGTTAAATATAATCCATGCGCAGGAACTGAAAACCCCGCTTTATCCCGATTTTTACTTTTAATGATTTCTTCAAAATCTTCACAAGTAATTTTATGTGTGCCAACATTTATAAGTGTTCCTACAATAGCACGAACCATATTTCTAAGAAAACGATTGGCTGATATAGTAAATATAATTGTATCATTTTCATGCTTCCAATAGGCTTCAAAAATAGTACAATCAAAGGTATTTACATCGGTATTTACTTTTGAAAAACACTGAAAATCGGTATGTTTTAATAATAATTGAGAGGCTATATTCATCAAATCAATGTCTAGTTTTTGATGAAAATACCAGCTAGTATCTTTAGAAAAAACATCCTTAAAAGTATTGATATGGTATTCATAAGTTCGTTTTGTGGCATCAAACCGTGCGTGAGCCATTTCTGAAACTGGAATGATATCATAAACTACAATGTCTTTGGGCAAATAGGAGTTAAGTTTGTGAACCAAACTAGGGTTAATACTTAATTCTTCAAAATCAAAATGAGCATACATCTCTTTGGCGTGAACACCAGTGTCGGTGCGTCCTGCCCCCATCAAATTGATTTTTGTGTTTAAAATAATCGAAATAGACTTACTCAGAGTTTCTTGCACAGAAACGGCATTGGGTTGGGATTGCCATCCGTGATAATGAGTTCCGTTAAAGGCTAGTTTTATAAAATATCTCAATTTAGATTTTAGAATTTAGATTTACTTCGTCAGTTCGCTATTGCTCGTGTCAGATTTATTTTGAAATAGAAATCAATAGTTAAAAAAGCAAATTTACAAAGATTGATACTCTTTTAGATGTGTTTTTATTTCAAAGTTTTCAATCTTATTTCTTAATTCTAAAATCTTAAATAATAACTTTGTGACTTAGTGTCTTTGTGACAAACAAATATGAGAAAAATCCTCCTACTTTCAGATACACACAGTCATATTGATGATATTATATTAAAATATGTTGAACAGGCTGATGAAGTTTGGCATGCTGGAGATATTGGCGATTTACTAGTAACTGATACTATTCAAAAAATAAAACCTTTGCGTTGTGTGTATGGCAATATTGACGATGGTAAAGCTCGTATGGAATTTCCGCTACACAATAGATTTATGTGTGAAAAAGTATCGGTTTGGATTACCCATATTGGTGGTTATCCTGGAAAATACAATCCAGCTATAAAAACCGAAATCACTCAAAACCCTCCTCAATTATTCATTTGTGGTCATTCACATATTCTGAAAGTGATGTTTGATAAAAAAAGTAATCTCTTGTACATGAACCCTGGGGCAGCCGGAAAAAGTGGTTTTCATCAAGTAAGAACCATGTTGCGATTTGTAATTTATGAAGACAAAATTAAAGATTTGGAAATCATTGAAATAGGGAAGAGGTAGTATTCAGTTAGCTATTTTATATAAAACATAATGACTATAGTTTTCCGGTTTCGGCTCCCTTTCCTTCGGAGTCCCGATTGCTATCGGGAGGAGTGAGGATTTTTCACAAAAAAACCCGAACTGTTACATTCGGGTTTCCTTCGCACTAATAAACTAAGATTATAGGATTATCTCAAACGGTCGACAGATTTTACAAGATCTTCATCCTTTTTGATGGCCTTATTAGCGAATACTAATAATACGATAGCAACAATAGGTAGAAACATCCCAATACCTTTCTCAGAAACCGCTAGTGTTTCTCCAGATACATTTAGCGAACGATATACAAACAAGCCTAATAAAATTAAATTTAATATGATATTCAATCTGCCTATTACAAATTGATTTTGTCTTTTGTTATATGAAATAATACTCAATAATGATAGCGTTGTACTCAATCCTAATACAATAACATACAGTTGATTTTGCATAAAATAAAATTCTTTTCCATCAGACATTGTCCATAACGGAATAAAAAACGGCAAAATACCAGTTGCTACAAAGGCTAAAACCAAATAAAGAGTTTGAATTCTTTGGATCATTTTTCTAATTTCTCCCACAAAAATATATTTTCTTTTTTATAAATACTATTGTATGATAAAAATTAATTCGTATTATTGCATAACAAATCCGTAAGTACTTCATTCTTCGGTCTATTCAAAAAAAAAATTCACTACGAAATTTTCAGCATCCCCAATTTAATTAAAATCAATAAACATTTATGTTTGACATTTCTGTATTAAAAGAAATGAAGCTTTCTGAGCTTCAAGAAATCGCTAAAGCAGCAAAAACAATAAAATTTAACGGAGTCAAAAAAGAGGCATTAATAAGTCAAATTTTAGAACTTCAGTCGGCAAGTTCTGACTTGCCATCAGATACGAATGGTGTTGACAATGACAAGCCTAAAAGAGCTAGAATCGTAGCCAATAAAAAAAGTATTGCTTCAAATAACACTAACCTCTTTGAAGAAGAAACACTTGTTCAAGAAGTTATTCAAGAAACAAAAATAGAAAATACCGAAGTTCAAATTCCAGAAGTGATTGTGGACAAGAAGGAAGCAAAGGTTATTAAATTTAATAAATCAGCCTACGAAAAGAAGATGGCTTTGCAAAAACAAAAAGAAGAAGCAAAGTTGGGTACTAATGGTAATGAAACAGCCTTAAAAAATGAGGTTGATGCAGATGCTGAAGTTCCAGAAGAGGCAGAAGTGTTAGATGGTAATGAAATTTCGGAAACTAAAGTTTCTACTAAAAAAATAAATCCCAACCAGCTCAATAAACAAATTGGAAACCAAAATAACAATAATAGCCAAAATGGATCCGAGGCACAGCAGAACAGGGCGCAGCCAAATGGTAATGTAAACCCTAATTTCAAAAACAAGAAAAACAACTTTAGAGATTCTGATTTTGAATTTGACGGGATAATAGAAAGTGAAGGGGTACTTGAAATGATGCCTGATGGGTATGGTTTCTTACGTTCTTCCGATTATAATTATTTGGCTTCGCCAGATGATATTTATTTATCGACTTCACAAATTAGATTATTCGGATTGAAGACTGGAGATACAGTAAAAGGAGTGGTTCGTCCCCCAAAAGAAGGCGAAAAATTCTTTCCATTGGTTCGGGTTTTAAAAATCAACGGACACGATCCTCAAGTGGTTCGTGACCGAGTTTCATTCGAACATTTGACACCTGTTTTTCCTTCTGAAAAATTCAAACTAGCCGAAAGACAAAGCACGATTTCAACTCGAATTATCGATTTGTTTTCGCCAATAGGAAAAGGACAACGTGGTATGATTGTGGCACAACCCAAAACCGGTAAAACCATGTTATTGAAAGACATTGCTAATGCTATCGCTGCCAATCATCCAGAGGCTTATTTAATTGTTTTATTGATTGATGAGCGTCCCGAAGAAGTTACTGATATGATTCGAAGTGTTCGTGGCGAAGTGATTGCTTCTACTTTTGATAGAGAACCACAAGAACACGTGAAAATCGCGAATATTGTTCTTGAAAAAGCAAAACGTTTGGTAGAATGTGGTCACGATGTTGTGATTCTTTTAGATTCGATTACGCGTTTGGCAAGAGCTTATAATACCGTTCAACCCGCATCTGGTAAGGTATTGAGTGGTGGTGTGGATGCCAACGCCTTACAAAAACCAAAACGTTTCTTTGGAGCGGCTCGTAATGTAGAAAATGGTGGTTCATTGAGTATCATTGCCACAGCATTGACAGAAACGGGTTCGAAAATGGATGAGGTTATTTTTGAAGAATTCAAAGGAACTGGAAATATGGAATTGCAATTGGACAGAAAAATTGCTAACAAACGTATTTTCCCTGCGATTGATTTAACGTCATCAAGCACCAGACGTGATGATTTATTACTTGACGCAAAAACATTGCAAAGAATGTGGATTATGCGAAAATACCTTTCGGATATGAACCCAGTAGAAGCCATGGATTTTATCAATGATCGTTTCAAGAAAACGAAGAATAATGAAGAGTTCTTGATTTCTATGAATGATTAAAAAGTAAAAAGTATTAAGTATCAAGATACACCAGTATAACAAAAAAATCCTCGATTGTTTCGAGGATTTTTTATGAATTCTAAAATCTATATTCTGTTTATTCTTTTTTCTCTTCTATATTTTCTTTACGCTCCAATAAAGCCATATAAAATCCGTCAAAACCAGACTCGTGAGCCAGTATTTTTTGGTCTTTTATAAAGTTGAATTGTTTACCAATTTCGGTAGCCAAGAATTTTTGAACTTGTTCTTGATTTTCGGAAGGTAAAACAGAGCAAGTAGCATAGACTAATTTTCCTCCTGGTTTTACAATTTTTGAATAATTTTCTAAAACTTCGGCTTGCACTTTTCGAATATTATCTATGAATTCGGGCTGTAATTTCCATTTAGCATCGGGATTTCTTTTCAGAACGCCTAATCCACTACAAGGCGCATCAATCAAGACTCTATCCGCTTTTTCGTGTAGTTTTTTGATGATTTTGGTCGAATCAATAATCCGATATTCGATATTGAAAGCCCCATCTCTTTTGGCTCTTAATTTTAATTGCTTCAATTTACTTTCGTACAAATCCATGGCAATTAATTGTCCTTTGTTTTCCATCAAAGCGGCAATATGCAAGGTTTTTCCACCAGCACCAGCACAAGTATCTACTACGCGCATTCCAGGTTTTACGTCAAGGAAAGCAGCAACTAGCTGTGAGTTGGCATCTTGAACCTCAAAAAAACCTTGTTTGAAAGCATCGGTCAAAAACACATTGGCTCTTTCTTTCAGAACCAAAGCATCGGGTTGATTTTTCAGGTATTCGGTTTCAATGTTCAAGTCCATCAAAATGGCTCTTAATTGTTCTTTGGTCGTTTTTAGAGTGTTAGTTCTCAGAATTACTTTGGCAGGTTGGTTTTGAGCTGCAATTTCTTTAGCCCAAACTTTTTCGCCTAGTTCTTTCACGCCCAATTCATCCATCCAATCGGGAATAGATTCTTTTAGGGTTCTAATTTTGGATAGTTCGTCAAAACGTCCCTTTATTTTTCGTTCTGGAGTTCCTTCTAATTGACGCCAATCCGGAATTGGATAGCCTCTCAATACTGCCCAAACCGAAAATATTCTCCAAAGATTATCTCTATCAAAGGGTTCTTTTACTTCGGCAATTTCTGAATAAAGTCTTTTCCAGCGTACAATTTCGTAGATAGTTTCGGCAACAAATTTTCTATCGGAGCTTCCCCAACGTTTGTCTTTTTTTAGGGATCGTGCTACTACTTTGTCGGCATATTCACCCTCATTAAATATTGCGTTTAGTGCGTCTATTGTGGTGTAAACTAAATTTCTGTGTAATCTCATTTTAGATAATTGAGGTGCAAAGGTACTATTTTAGATTGAAGATTTCAGATTGAAGATTTCAGATTTGGAAGGATGAAAAGTTGTGTTGAAATTGATTTTTGATTTTGCTGTATAGAAATTGATTTAGATAAAGAAACACTGTTTGTACGACAGTGTTTCTTAAATTATAGAGTATGATTTTATTTAACTCGTGTAAGACTTATATTTTCAGGGGCGTGAAGTACCATCGGGAATTTTTCAATTTTAACAGAGCTGCTATCCAATCCAAAGCCTCTTTCTTCGGATAAGCTTAGTTTTTTAATTAAAAAATAGGAATTCATGATTAATTTTTCATGCCAAAGGATGTCGCTGTCATTCGATAAGAATTTTTCAGATAATACAAATTTAAAATCACCAATGATGTTGTTTTTATTTAGGGATTCATAACGACTCGTGATATCCACTTCTCCTTTTTGAACCATATCTTTAATAACCTCTTTAAACATAAGGTTTATTTTTGTGGGTTCTCTAAATCCAAGATTGAAATCAACACGGTATAAATCGTCCTTGGTGATTTCGGTAACCCTATATTCAGTTTTATAAGGTTCGTTGAGGATGTTGACATGCACAAACCAGTAAATATCCGCTCTTTTGGGTCTTTTTTGTAATATAGAATACATTACTTTTTCCTCTATTTCGTCAGCTCTTCCCGCATTAGTCATATAGACCAAATGGGTGGCATATTTAGGTATTGTCAAATCAGTACTTAATTCGACTAATACTTTTTTATAGTCTTCAATTTTTACAAATTTGGTATAGCTTTTATTAATTTTTTTAGCAGAATGCCAGATACTCATAATAAAAATAAGTACTGAGGCTATAATGAGAGTGACATAACCACCTTCTGTAAATTTGGTTACATTGGCAATTAAAAATCCAATTTCTATCGTTAAATAAATAGTGATAAGTGGTACCATAAAGTACAATTTTACTCGCTTCAAAATCATATAAAAATTGAGTAAAATAGTAGTCATAATCATGCATAGAATAATGGCTAAACCATAAGCATGTTCCATATTGCTTGATTTTTCAAAGTGCAATACTACACCAACACAGCCAAAAAACAATAACCAATTGATCGAAGGGATATAGAGTTGTCCTTTTAATTCTGAAGGGTATTTGATTTTTACTTTTGGCCAAAAATTTAAACGCATGGCCTCGTTGATTAAGGTAAACGAACCGCTGATCAAAGCTTGAGATGCAATTACTGCAGCAAGTGTGGCGATTACAATTCCAAGTGGTTGAAACCAATCTGCCATTATTAAATAGAAAGGATTAGCATTATCCCCTCCAATTTGTTTTAAGGTTTGTCCTTCATGGTGAATCAAATAGGCTGCTTGTCCAAAATAGTTTAGAACGAGTGTTATTTTGACAAAAATCCAGCTAATTCTAATATTTTTTCGCCCACAATGCCCCATGTCCGAGTATAAAGCTTCTGCTCCCGTAGTACAAAGGAAAACAAATCCTAAAACATAAAATCCTTCAGGATGAATTGACAATAAGTTATAAGCATAATAAGGATTAAATGCTTTTAGAACTTCGGGATGTTGCGTTATTTGTAGCACCCCTAAAGTACCTAACATCACAAACCAAATCAGCATCATAGGAGCAAAAAATCGTCCTACTAATTTAGAACCAAATTGTTGAATGGTAAATAATATGAATAAAATGCCAATGACAATGGGTATGGTATTGATTTGGGGATAAATATTTTGGATTCCTTCAACTGCTGAGGATACAGAGATGGGAGGAGTTATAATTCCGTCGGCTAATAAAGCACTACCTCCAATTATAGCAGGCACAATGAGCCATTGAATTTTTGTTTTTTTGACCAGAGCGTATAATGCAAAAATTCCGCCCTCACCATGATTATCTGCACTTAACGTAATAAGGACATATTTTATAGTCGTTTGTAGGGTTAATGTCCAAAAAACACAAGAAATACCTCCCAAAACAATGTCAGCACTGATGATGTATTCTCCAATAATAGCCTTCATTACATATAAAGGAGAAGTTCCAATGTCTCCATAAATTATTCCTAACGAAACTAATAAACCTCCTAAAGTTAACTTACTGTGTAAATCTTTGTGCGAAATGCTCATGAATCTATAATTAAAAAAAAACGTAGCAAATATATTCTATTTTATGTTACATAATCGGTAATGAACCTTTTATTTTTGATGGTTTTGTTTGTTGTTTTTTTTGAATTTATTTGGGATAAAAATTACTTATACGTGCAAGTATTTTGCGGGTGAATTGATGCGAAACAGAGCTCTTAGATCATACTAAATAATTATCGATACGGAGTCAAAGTCCTATTAAATTGGTAATCCAATTCATTATCAATACTTTTAAGTCACTACTAAAGCTTTTTTTTTTAATTTGACTCTTTGTGAAGTTCGTCAAAGGAACACTTTTCGGGGGGGAAGTTTAGAATAAGTGTAAGTATTATAAAAATATTCTACTGATGAATAAAATCAATTTGAGTCCATTTAAAATTAATGGAATCATTTTTTTGTGGTTCTCCCAGAGTACTGCGACCATCGTTTATGTACTTTATCAGTAATGATTTTAGTTCATTAACTTTTTCAGCTTGGTTGGCTTGTAAATTGTTAGTTTCGCTCGGATCATCTTTTAAGTTATACAATTGAATTGAAGGTAATGTATCAATTATCTTTTGATCTCTTTTAGGTCTAGGATAACTCCAACCCCCTGAGTCAGGACTCATAATCAATTTCCAATCCCCTTTCCTGATTGCAAAACTCCCATTCATAGAATGATGCACTGTAGCTTCGCGTAACGGTTTATCAAGTTTTTTAGTCCCAAATAAAGGAACTAGGCTATAGCTGTCTTCACCTTCATCAGCTTTTAAGTTGTATTTGATAATATCTGCACAGGTTGCCAATAAGTCAGTGGTGCAAATGGTTTCATTTGAAACACTCCCTTTTTTAATTTTGTTGGGCCATTTTGCAATGAAGGGAACTCGATGACCTCCTTCAAAAATATCGGCTTTGTACCCCCTGTAAATAGCACTTGGATTATGACCTTTTTCAGCAAGTATCTTATAGTTAGCCGATGGCGAACAACCATTATCGCTGGTAAAAATGATTAAGGTATTTTCTTCAATTCCGGTAGCCTTAATCGCCTTCATCAATTGCCCAATATAATTATCTAGCATCATTACAAAATCGCCATAGGGATTCAATCCGCTTTTTCCTTGCCATTGCTCTGCTGGTAAAATAGGAGTGTGAGGTGAAGGCAAAGCCAGATACATAAAGAAAGGTTTTTTTTCTTTTCCTTTTTCACCTAAGTACTTGATAGCTCTTCCAATAAAGTTGGGTGTAGCCTCCACATGGATAAAATCACTTGATATAGGCCCTTTTCTCCAATAGGCATATTTGTCTGTATTCTCAGAAGAGGAAATTGGAATTTGCGTAGCCATTCTGTTTTCAACATATACGTAAGGTGCCATATCTAATGAGCCAGAAAAACCGTAGGAGTATGTAAATCCGATATCGTTAGGATTATTTTTAACAGGTTTTGAGAAATCAATAGCTTCAAAATTTTCATTTTCCAAACTTTCATCGGTAATAGGATTCTTTAAATCCCAGTCCCAACCCAAATGCCATTTGCCAATAAATGCTGTCTGATATCCATTATTTTTCAACATAGAGGCAACAGTGGTTCGGCTATTTGGAATTAGTGCTTTAGACGTTCCATTTAAAACACCCTCTTTGAGTCTTGTTCTCCAATTGTATCTCCCAGTTAAAATTCCGTATCGAGTTGGAGAACAAACCGATGAAGAAGTATGGGCATCAGTGAATTTCATTCCTTCAGATGCCAATTGGTCAATATTAGGAGTTTTTATTTTACTTTTTTCGTTGAAAGAGGATAAATCCCCATAACCTAAATCATCTGCAAGAATATAAATAATGTTGGGCTTTGACTGAGCTTTTAATTCAGAAATAGATCCAGAAAATAAATAAATTAGGGACAGTATTATAATTTGTTTTTTCATAACTATTTTTTAATTTTTCGAATTCCTTTACTAGATTCTTTGGATACAGAAAAATGACAAATTGAAGGGGAACCATCCGATTTGAGAATTTTTAATTTAATTTTTTCTGCCGTAATCTCATTCGGAAGTTTGATTATCTTGCTTGCTCCAATTAAATCTCCAGTGTAAAAAGTATCCCAAACTCCATTTGAATAAGATAATAATTCATATTCCTTAACTTTAAATGTTCTAATTTTAGAAAAATTATCTCCCAAGTCTTTCAATAATGCGTTTTCAAATAATACAATTCGATCGAATGTCACTTTATTGTCAAATGTAATTTCTAAATCAGCCACAGAATCGTTTGCAGTCCAATAGGTTTCTAAACTATAATCATTTGCTTTTTCGGCTGTAAAATCTTTTAATTCGCTGCTTGCTGTTATTTTTTGTTTGAATGTTAAGTTGATAGGTCCCGAAGGAAGTTTTTTCTTTCCGCCTCTAATACCAAGCCTATCGGCTAGTTCTAAAATTCTATTTTTTTCGTTGGTTCTAATTTTTCCTGTTGGATCGGGAGGTATATTAATAATCATTATGTTGTTATTAGCTGTGCCCCAATAAAAGAGTTCTTCTAATTCGTCTATTGGTCTAGCAGCTAAAACTTTTTTCTTCTGAAACCAATTCCATCTATCTGACAAACAAATGGTGTGTTCAAAAGGTAAATAATACAACGTATTATCATATTTATAATATTTGGGATCATCCCATCTCGCAAAATTAGGATCTTTAATTCTGAAATCAATAGGAAAATAACGCAATGGGTCACCATTTTGATAATCCATAGGTTCTATTATAGATTTTTTACCTCCACCCTTAGGATAACCAACAGAATGATTAACAGTAATTAAACAATTGGGTTGTTTTGCTTTGACAGAATCATATATTTCTTGCAGATGCCAGGCACTTTCCTTCTTGTCCCAGCCACCATCAAACCATAGTTCACAAATAGCTCCATAATTTGACATAAGCTCTCCTAACTGGTTTTTCATATAATCTTTATAAGCTAATTCATCTTTGTAAGAAGGTTCATGTCTGTCCCATAAAGAATAATATAAGCCTAATTTTACTCCGTATTTTTTACAAGCTTTGGCTACGCTTGCAACCACGTCTGTCTTGACAGGCGATGATGCCACATCATAGTCAGTATATTTACTGTCCCAAAGACAAAATCCATCGTGATGTTTTGTAATTAAAATAACATATCTAAACCCTGCTTCTTTGGCTACTTTTACCCACTGATCACAATCTAAATCGGAGGGGTTATAGGATGATGCCGGCAAATTTCCTTTTGACCATTCAATTTCGTTAAATGTATTAACACCAAAATGAATAAACATTCCATAACCGCGTTCTATTTGGTCGAGTTGTGTATGGGATATTTCTTTACTTGGATTTTGTGAAAAGACACAAAGGCTTATGAGTAATTGTATTAAAGTTAATTTTATTTTCATTGTTTTTATTTTTTATGATATTTGCTAAAATCGAGTTGTTATAATTGCTTTTGTAGACAAAATAAGTCTTATTTTCGGATTAACTAATTTACCCAAATTCATTGTAATTGTTATTTTTTAATTTCAATTAATGGCTCCTTGAATAAATATCCAAGTGATTGTAGAAACTTATCGGTTTCAATAACAGTTTTTTTATAATATTCAAAGTTTTTATAATTGAAGAATCCGTGAACCTGTCCTTCATATAAAAAAAGCTCACATCTACTTTTAACTTTCTCCATTACTTTTTGATAATATTTAACAGTTTCAACGGGTATCAAATTATCTTTTGTTCCCAAAAACAGGATTGTTGGTGGTGCACCTTTTCTGATATTGTGAAGAGGAGAAAAGCTTTTATAATCATCCCCAATTCTATCATAACCATAACCGCCGGGACCATTGTCAATTACGGGATTGAAAAGTACCAAAACATTTGGTTTACAGGAAATTAACTTGTTATCTGAATTATCATTATAATCATCAATTAATGCCGTAGCAGCTGCGAGGTGTCCTCCAGCTGAACCACCTGCTGCAACAATTTTTGTGGTGTCAATATTAAATGTTTCTGCATGTTCTCTAATATAACGGATTGCCGATTTAGCGTCTTTCAATGATTCAAATGGTGTTGTTTGTTGTCTATCTTTTACCCTATAGTCAACGAGGAAACAAATCATGCCTCTTTGTGAAAAGTATTTCGCATGAGGTTCAAACTGTTCGATACTACCATTATTCCATCCTCCGCCAAAAAAGAAAACTATGGCGGGAATTTTACTTATTTTGTTAATTGTTTCATAACGGTATACTTTCATAAATAATTTAGTCGAATCAACCTGCTTGTACATTATCTGTTCTTGAGAAAAGCATAATAAACACGAATAGAATGAAAAAAATAAGGTTAAAATATGTTTTGATTTTCTCATAGTTACTGTTACTAGTTGATTACGTCATTTTTGCTAAAAAACAAAGATCCTTCTTAGTTTTAGAATTTGAAAGATATAATGACTTTGCTATAATTATTAATTCAATATTATCTTTCTTTAATGATTAATTATCGTTAACCCTTTGTTTAATCAAATTAATTCCTTGAAGCTCTACTTCGGGATAGTTTATTTAAAGCATTGACCTCTCCACAAATTTTTAAATGCACAAAATAAATCCTACTTTAGCATCTTGAAAATAATTCCATAAAATGATTAGCAAAACACAATTCGAAAACGAATTACAACTCATTATACAAAACGGCATTCGTGAGGATGTAGGCGATGGCGATTATAGCTCTTTGGCTTGTATTCCGCCTTCGGCATCCGGAAAAGCCATGCTTTTGGTTAAAGAAGAAGGCATTATTGCTGGTGTGGCTTTTGCCAAAATGATTTTTGAATATGTAGACTCCGCTTTACAGATTCATAATTTTATTAATGACGGTGAAATAGTTAAAAAAGGAGATGTGGTTTTTCATGTTTCGGGAAACTCTCAATCCATTTTGAAAGCCGAACGTCTGGTTTTAAATTCAATGCAGCGAATGAGTGCCATTGCGACAAAAACAAAAAAATATGTTGATTTGTTAGCGGGTACTAAAACCCAAATTCTCGATACTCGCAAAACGACTCCTGGATTTAGAGCTTGCGAAAAATGGGCAGTTAAAATAGGAGGAGGCGAAAATCACCGTTTTGCACTCTACGACATGGTTATGCTCAAAGACAATCACAATGATTTTGCGGGTGGTATTACTAATGCTATTGCTCAAACCAAAGCTTATTTAAAAGAAAACAACCTTGATTTGAAGATTATTGTCGAAGCCAGAAACCTCGATGAAATCAAAGAAATTCTAAAAACTGAGGGTGTTTATCGCATCTTGATTGATAATTTTGATTTTGAAAACACCCGAAAAGCGGTGGCTCTTATTGGCAAAACCTGTCAAACAGAATCATCAGGTAATATTAATGAAAATACTATTCGCCAGTATGCAGAGTGTGGGGTGAATTATATTTCATCAGGAGCCTTAACTCATTCTGTTTATAATATGGATTTGAGCCTAAAGGCTTTTTGAATCTGAAAAACTATGAGTAAAAAAATTGAAGATAAATTAGAAAAAATACCAATCATACGCAATTTTGCGCATCTTTTTAAGAGGATAAAATTACCTTGGCTACAGGGACTTTCTTTTTATGATTTATTAGAATTGTATGTATTAGGAATAGCCGAAAGTGCATTGAGCTATCATGCTAGTGCCATTGCGTTTAGTTTTTTTATGGCCTTGTTTCCTTTTGCCCTTTTTATCTTAAACTTAATTCCATTTATACCTATTGAGGGTTTTCAAGCCGATTTTCTAGAGTTTGTAAAAGATGGAGTGCCGCCAAATACTTATGATGCTATTGCTACAATAATCAACGATATTCTCAATAATAGTCACTCTGGACTGCTTTCTTCGGGATTTATTCTATCTATTTTTTTAATGGCAAATGGCTTGAACGGAATTTTAGGTGGTTTTGAATCCTCCAAACACGTAATCCTCAAACGGGGGTTTCTGAGTCAATATCTAGTTGCGTTAGGAATATCATTAGTATTGTCGTTCTTGCTTTTAGTAACTGTTTCTACTATCGTAATTTTTGAAGTATTTATTCAAAAAATAAAAATCGAAAATGTGTTTAGCGATAGTGTTTCGCTAATTATCTTGGGGCGTTATGCTTTTGTAATTCTGATGATATTGGTTACCACATCGGTGCTTTTTAAATTTGGCACCAAACATTTTACAGGCATCCCATTTATTTCGATAGCATCGGTATTTACAACGATATTAATCATCATCGATTCGTATGGATTTGGAATTTGGGTCATTCGATTTTCTAAATACAATGAATTGTACGGATCAATTGGAACCTTATTGATTATGATGTTTTATATTTGGATTAATTGTATGATTTTGCTACTAGGGTTTGAGTTAAATGCTGTGATTCATAAGTTGAAAAAGGAACAATTAAACGCAGATACCAATCCTGAACTTTTTACCTAATAAGCCCTTAATATCAAATTGTAAATGTATTTTGTAGAAGTAATTTTACCGCTTTCTCTAGCTAAAACGTTTACTTACAGAGTTTCGGAGGCTGAATTTCTTTTTATAAAAAAAGGGATGAGGGTTAATGTTCCATTTAAAACAAGCAAAATATATACGGCACTGGTTATTGAAATTCACAATAATGAACCTACTTTATACGAAGCCAAAGAAATTCATCAAATTTTAGATCATTTTCCAATTGTAACAGAATTTCAAATTAACCATTGGAATTGGATTGCTGATTATTATATGTGTGCTATTGGTAATGTATATCGAGGGGCAATGCCATCGGCACTTTTGCTGGAAAGCGAAACAATAATATCTCAAAAGCAAAATGGTTTTGTAGATGAAAGTCTGCTTTCCGATGATGAATTTTTGATTTATGAAGCTTTGCAAAATCAGAGTTCTTTGAAAATACAGGATATCATTTTGATTTTGAATAAAAAGACTGTTCTTCCAGTTATACAAAAAATGATTGATAAAAATATTTTAGTATTGCATGAAGATATTCAGGAAAGTTATTCGCCAAAACTCATTCGATACGTAAAATTGCATTCGAAATATGATTCTAATGAAGGCTTGGGAGAGTTGATTGAAACCCTCAAAAATGCTAAACAGAAAGAGATTGTATTGAGTTATTTTCAATTAAGTGCTTCGGAAAAGAAACCTATTACACTTAAAAAAATAGTTGAATTTTCTAATACAACTGTTGCTAGGGTAAAAGCATTAATCGACAAAGAAATTTTTGAAGAATATTTTATTCAAGTCGATCGGGTTGTTTATGAAGGGGAAAACTCAAAAAATCAATTGCAATTGAGTGATGCGCAACAAATTGCTTTCGATGAAATCAAGAACAATTTTGTTCAAAAAGAAGTTTGCCTTTTGCACGGAGTAACCTCTAGCGGAAAAACAGAAATCTACATTAAACTCATAGAAGAGTATCTTTTTTCAGAAAAGCAAATCTTATATCTATTACCTGAAATTGCGTTAACCACACAACTTGTAACGCGATTGCGGACTTATTTTGGTAATAAAGTAGCCGTTTTTCATTCAAAATATTCGAATAACGAAAGGGTAGAGGTGTGGAAGCAGGTTTTAGAATCCTCACCAAAAGCACAAATTGTTATTGGGGCGAGGTCGGCTTTGTTTTTACCGTTTACCAACTTGGGTTTGATTATTGTTGACGAAGAGCATGAGCAAACATTCAAGCAAGTTGACCCTTCGCCACGGTATCACGCTCGTGATGCTGGAATTGTTTTAGCCAATTTCCATAAAGCAAAAGTGGTATTAGGTTCGGCCACTCCGAGTTTAGAAACTTATTTTAATGCTCAAACTGAAAAATATGGGTTGGTAGAAATTTTTGAACGCTATGGAAACGTAATGATGCCCGAAATTGAATTGGTTGATTTAAAGGATAAATACTTTCGAAAACAAATGTCGGGACATTTTAGCGATACATTAATTGCCGAAATTACAACCGCTTTATCTTTAGGTGAACAAGTGATTTTGTTTCAAAATCGTAGGGGGTTTTCACCCATAATTGAGTGTATGACTTGTGGTCATGTGCCGCAATGCCAGCAATGCGATGTGAGTTTGACCTATCATAAACATAAAAACCAGTTGCGGTGTCATTATTGTGGTTATTCGATGGCAAAACCAACAAATTGTCATAGTTGTTCCAGTGTTGATTTGACTACCAAAGGTTTTGGTACAGAACAAATTCAGCAGGAATTAATAGTCTTGTTTCCAAAGGCAAAGGTGGGACGAATGGATCAGGATACCACCCGAGGTAAATTTGGCTTTGAAAAAATCATCGATAGTTTTAAAAATCAAGAAATTGATATTTTAGTAGGAACTCAAATGCTTGCCAAAGGCTTGGATTTTGATAATGTGAGTTTAGTAGGTATCATGAACGCAGATAATATGTTGTATCATCCCGATTTTAGAGCTTTTGAAAGAAGCTATCAAATGATGACACAAGTTTCGGGCAGGTCTGGACGTTCAGAAAAAAGAGGAAAAGTGATTATTCAGACTTATAATCCGAATCACAATACGATACAACACGTGGTCAACAATGATTATTTAGGAATGTATAAAGAACAATTGTATGACAGACAAATTTATCATTACCCACCCTATTACAAATTGATAAAATTGACTTTAAAACACCGTGATTTTGACAAACTCAAAGAAGGCTCGATGTGGTTGTATCAAGTGATGAAACAAAACTTTACGATTCCAATTTTAGGGCCCGAAGAGCCAGCAATTTCTAGAATTCGGAATGAGTATATTAGAACCATACTTGTCAAAATCCCACAAAACCAGTCCTTACAAGCCACAAAAAAAACTATCCAGAAAATGCTGAATAGTTTTGAGTCAGTTGCACAATTTAGAGCTATAAAAGTAGCTATAAATGTTGATTTTTACTAGGTGATTGCCAGTGCTTTTACTAGTGCTTCTTTTTTATGCCTACTTAGTGGAATTTTTGTTATTCCAATTTCAGCAAATCGACTATTAAAACGCTCTACTTTATCGATATTGATAATATAGGACTTGTGCACTCTAATAAATTTATCTTGCGATAAATCTTTTTCGAAAGATTTCATAGTCGAAAGTACCAGATTACTATCTTCTTCGGTTACTACTTTTACATAATCACCAAAGGCTTCGATCCATTTTATTTTGGCAGTAAATATTTTTAATTTTTTAAGATTGCTCTTGATAAAAATATGTTCACCATCTTCATCACCATTTTCAGTTTTTAGCAAATGCAGGTCAATTGCTCTTTTTACTGAGGCATTAAATCGGTCTAAAGCAATCGGTTTTTGAAGATAATCGGTAGCATCATAATCAAATGCTTTCATAGCATACTCAGCCTTTGAAGTAATAAAGATAATTTGTGGTTTAGTTTTCAAACCATCTAAAAAATCAAAACCACTAATTACAGGCATTTCGATATCAAGAAAAATTAAGTCTATATTATGTATAGACATAGAACCTTTAGCTTCAATTGCGTTAGAAAAATCGCCAATTAAATGTAGATTGGGGTGATTATTTACTAACTTTGCAATAATCATTCTTTGAATGGAACTATCGTCCACAACGACACAGTTTAGTTTCATAATTTTATGTTATTTAAGATTTGGGATTGTAAACATACATTACTTTTTTCATAAATCCTAACTTTATCGTCTTTTTTTGCGTTTTAACGGATAAATCAAAAAAAAGTTTGTTTATTAAAAATAAATGATTACTTTTGCGCCCAAATTAATTTTAAATAAAAATTTATGAATCATTATGAAACTGTTTTCATTTTAAATCCCGTTTTATCTGAAGTTCAGGTAAAGGAAACAGTAAGCAAATTTGAAGATTTTCTTACATCTAGAGGAGCCGAAATGG
>JANMZS010000096.1:0-2606 GCA_031383535.1 Flavobacterium sp. | reverse complement strand
AAGGATACATTTTTGATGATTTTAAATTTGGTTATAAAACAGAACAATACTCAAATTAATTCATCTAGTTGAACTAAATCAATGTTTTACTTTCGATGTTTCCAACGTTTATGTGTCCATAAATAAAATTCAGGAGCTTCGAGTATTTGTTGTTCGACTAGTTGTATAAATGTATCCGAAATTTGATAATTAGGTATTTCAGATGCATTTTCGGATAGGATTTCAAAATATCCTTCATAGTACCCTCTCGAAACTCTTTTGTTTCTTAAAAAGAGAACATTCATGTCGTATTTTTTCGCAAGCATTTCGGCACCAGTATGCACTGGCACGAGGTGTCCCATAAATTTTTGCCAATGATGAGTAGAATGTAACCTAGGAGTTTGATCACTTGCGAAACCATAAGTACCCATCTTATTCATTTTTTTGTTTTCGATAATTGTTGGTATCGTTTCTTTGGTAGTTATAAGTTTTGCTTTGAATTTCAAACGAATATCCCGAACTAGTTTATCAAAATAAGGATTGTAAATTTGTTTGTATATACCGAAACCTTCAAAAGTAACATGATAGTTTAAAGAAACTGCCCATTCATAACTGGCATAATGAGCCATCATTATGGCTATACTTTTTTGTTTTTCTTCCAAGCTTCTATACACTTCAAGATTGGTAAAAACAAAACGTTTTTTGATTTCCTTTTCTGAAATAGTCATCGTTTTTATCATTTCTAAAAAAATATCGCAAAGATGACGAAATGATTTTTTCTCGATTATTAATCGTTCTTGAGCTGATAAATGGGGTAGTGCTAAAACCAAATTTTCTCGAACAGTTTTTTTTCTGTATCGTATTACATAATAAACAATTAGATATATAAAATCAGAAAATAAATATAAAAGCGGAAAAGGTAAAATTGATATACACCACAATAAGGGGTATACGAAAATAAAAATGATTAATTGCATGAAAAAATATTTCGACAAATATAACCTAAAAATATTTTTTATTGAAAAAGTTTAAATGACTTCATTAATAAGTTTCTAATTTAGAAGCATTTTTTGAGGATATATTATATTTAACTTTACTCGATAATTTTTAATATATAATTATTTATGAGTACCATTTTGATTGTAATTATTTTGGCAACTATTTTGATGAGCTATAAAGGATTTAACGACCTCAATTTTTTTAGAAAATTTGAATTTCATATAGGGAGTATTCGTTCAGGGGATCAATTTAGAATGATATCATCAGGATTTTTGCATGCCGATATTGGGCATTTGTTTTTCAATATGTTTACACTTTATATGTTTGCCCCTGTTGTAACTAGCCATTTTGGTAACGCATCATTCTTTTTAATTTATGTAGGAAGTCTTGTTTTTGGTAGCTTGTTGACTTTATCCATGCATAAAAATGACTATGGATACAGAGCAATTGGAGCTTCAGGCGCAGTTAC
This sequence comes from Flavobacterium sp., assembly GCA_031383535.1. Taxonomy (GTDB): domain Bacteria; phylum Bacteroidota; class Bacteroidia; order Flavobacteriales; family Flavobacteriaceae; genus Flavobacterium. The sequence continues at coordinate 1,159 of JANMZS010000096.1, read as the reverse complement.
TGGCATTATTTATTCGGCTATTTTGATTCAACCAGATATGATGTTAGGGCTGTTTTATGTGATTCCTATTCCTGCATACTTATTTGGAATAGGGTATTTGCTCTATTCGATTTATGGTATGAAAGCTAAGAATGATAATATTGGGCATACGGCTCATTTTGGAGGAGCTATTGGAGGTTATTTGATTACTTTGATAAAAGAACCCTCCATGCTGGAGTATAATTTAACGATGGTTGTCCTTTTAGCAATTCCCATTGTGATACTTTTTATATTATTTAAAGCTGGAAAATTATAATTGGCACAACATTTGGTCAACAATTTTGAACTAACAAAAAATCAATTAACATGAAAAAATCAATTGTATTATTAACTATTTTAATTACATCTATGGGAATTTTAAATGCCCAAGAAACAAAACAAATCCCTATGATTAATGTCTCTGGTGAAGGAAAAGTAAAAGTGATTCCCGATCAAGCTTCAATTTCTATATCAATCGAAACTAAAGGCACTAAGGCGGCAGATGTCAAAGCTGAGAATGACAAAAAAATGGATGCCATCCTAAAATTCATCAAAAAATCAAATATTGCAAAAGAAGATTTTCAAACCCAACGTGTTTCCTTAAATCCAAATTATGATTATGATAAAAAGAAACATAATTATATTGCAACTCAATCACTTCAAATTTTATTGAAAGATTTGACTAAATATGATGTTTTGATGGAGGGTTTGGTCAATGAGGGCATTAATAGGATTGATAATGTTGAGTTTAAATCCTCAAAAATGACTCAATTACAATCAGAAGCGCGAAAGTTGGCTATGAAAGATGCTAAAGTAAAAGCGGAAGATTTTGTTTCGGTTTTAAATCAAAAAGTAGGTAAAGCATTTTTGATTTCAGATAATTCACAAGTCTATGCACCACAACCCAGAATGTATACTATGAAAACTATGGCGATGGATGTAGCAGAGGCTCCCAGAGAAACATTGGCAGCTGGTGAAATAGAAATTACTGCAAACGTGAGCGTTAGTTTTATTTTGGAATAAAAACCAGTTTTAAAACAAAAACACATTTATAATGAATAGTAGCTTCATTATAAATGTGTTTTTTTATTGTGGGGAGAGCAGGATTCGAACCTGCGAAGTTCACACAGCAGATTTACAG
>JANMZS010000246.1:0-45121 GCA_031383535.1 Flavobacterium sp. | reverse complement strand
CGTCCAGCGGTAATCGGAATGACAACGCCTGGAAATAAAACCATGTTTCGCAAAGGTAATAGTGCTAAAGTTTCGGGTAATTCTTCATTATTCATTTCCTCTTCGTCTTCAGGAGTCAACAAGGGAATTAAATCGGTTTCGGAGTCAAACTCTTGAAGTGACAGATTGTCAAGAGTCAGTATTTTATGGTTTGGCATGTGTTATATAAGTCTTTTTGTCATTAAAATAGAAAGTAATAATCGAATTTACGGTAAAATAAACATACAATTAAATAAAATCGATGAAGTAACAGTATATTCGTTTATCAATTAAATTTAGACAATCTTTGTGCCAAAAAAAATCCGCTAAAAGCGGATTATTATAATTATTTAAATGAAATCTAGTAATAGATCGTAAACGAACCTCGAGTGAAATTAACTTTTTCTGTTGAAAAAAAGGATCCTGCAACCAAATCAAAAGTTCCGACTATTATTTTCTTGCTTTTATCATGATTTGTAATTATTAAAGTCCCATCGGCTCCAAATATTCCGCTACCATCGGGATTATTATTTCTATTATATACCGCTTGATTATCACTAACGAAAGAAGATATATCATATGTTCCTGGCGTAATAGAACTTACAAGCGTAAATCCTATATTTTCTACATTTCCCTTTCTAGCAACAATATTTATTTTTCCCTGAGAACTGATACCATTTATGTAAGTTGGCTCAAAATTGACACCGTTCATTTTTACATCAAAAGTATTTTTTGTGTTTACAATTGGAAGGTCATTTTTAAATGAAATATTCGTGAATGAACCATTTGTGAATTTTTTTGTTTGAATTTCGGTGCCTGACAAACCAACGAATTTCATTCCCGTAAATTGAAAAGTCCCAGATATTTTGTTATTAACTAAATCTAATTTTGTTATGGTCAATGTAGCAGTATCTGTATATTGAGGCAAATCAATAGTATCATCTGAAACTGCTAACAATGGCTCAGAACCATTTGAAGGGATATATGCTAGACCCAAAGTTCCATCTGTTGTGTTTTTTAATGTATAGGTACCCACTTTATTGTTGGGTGCAGATAAAGTTATTTGTATGATTTCTCCAGTAGATGTTTTAATCCCAGTTATAGCAATATAACTATCATTTACTATTGCTTGAACTGAATTTGCAACCAAGGTTTTTCCATCAAAATCTAGTTTAAATTCTCCAGAAGTTGTTCCACCACCAGAACCTCCTCCTCCACCATTATTGATAGAATCAAGCAAGGCACTATCAATAGGTTCGTTTTCACAAGAAGTGAATAAAATTGAGGCAAAAAGCAAAAAAAATACGGTGATAAGTTTGATCGGATTCATGTTATTTATTTTTTCAAATGTAATGATTTTAACTGTTTAAAACTTTTGTTTTAGGAATTCTAATCAAAAGAAACACGGCTGTTACAAAAAATAAAGCTAAAAAAACGATGGCCAATCTTGGACTGCCTGTGATTTGGTCAATAATGCCATAGATGCACATTCCTATTACAATACCTACTTTTTCGGCAACATCATAAAAACTAAAAAATGAAGCTGTATCTTGAGTTTCAGGTAATAATTTTGAATAGGTTGAACGTGACAATGACTGAATACCCCCCATTACTAAGCCAACAAGTGCTGCCATGCTATAAAATTGAAACGGAAAAGCAATAAAATATGCACCAGCACAAAGGATTACCCAAAAACTATTAATGAAAATTAAAGTAGCGATATTTCCGTATTTTGAAGATGCTCTAGCCGTTAGTTGTGAACCCAAAATAGCTAAAAATTGTATTAGTAAAATACATATAATTAATCCAATGGTTCCCTCACTTTTGGAAGACCATGCTATTTCTTGAGCACCAAAATACGTGGCTACTAACATCACGGTTTGTACCGCCATACTCGACACAAAAAAACTACCTAAATACCTTTTCAATGGGATATTTTCTTTTAATAAACCCCAAACTTTTTTAAGTTCTATGAAGCCATTAAAGATAATATGTTTCGAAAATTTTTGATTGCTATTTGCATTTCCTTTTGGCAAATAATAATAGGTGTATTGACTAAAAACAATCCACCAAATCCCTACCATTACAAAAGAATAACGCATTTGTATTATTCTATCTGCTTCCGAAGAGGCTGTCATTATCATCGCCAAATTGATCATTAGCAAAAGAACGCTTCCAATGTATCCGAATGAAAATCCTTTGGCACTAATGCTATCTTGTTGCTCAGGAAAAGCAATGTCGGGTAAATAGGAATTATAAAAAACTAAACTTCCCCAATAGCCAATAAGCCCTAGTAAATAAAATAACAATCCAAAATAAATAGTTTCTAAATTGAACCAATACAAACCCGTACAAGAAACCGCTCCTAAATAACAAAATAACTTCATGAAGATTTTCTTGTTACCTATATAATCAGCTATTCCGGATAAAATTGGAGAAAAGAAAGCAACGATTAAAAAAGCAAAAGCAGTTACGAAACTAATTAATGCAGAGTTTTTTATACTCAGACCGAAAACATGAATATAATGATTTCTATGTGCAAATAAAGCATCATAAAAAATAGGGAAAACTGCCGAAGCGATTGTAAGGGTGTAAACCGAATTTGCCCAATCATAAAAAGCCCAAGCGTTTAATAATTTAGAATTTCCTTTTGGTAAATATTTCATGTTTAAATAGTATTTAATTTACTGTTTTTTCGACTGAAGCTAAAGTAAATAACAAGTCCGATAAGCAACCAAATGGTAAAATAAATCCAGTTCCAAACGCTCAACTCCGCCATCATATACAAACAACAAATTAATCCTAATAAAGGTATTAAGGATAAATTTTGTCTATTTGACCAAATGGTTAATCCAAATAAAACGATAAAGAAAATCCACATCGGGATTTTATGTTTAAATAAGTCAAAACCACTTTGATATTTTATAGCATCATCAACTGGCAAACCTTTTACAACCGAAGCATATTTTACTTCATCTTGCTGATATTGATTCAGCAAAAGTTCTACATCTGGTTTTTCGGTAGTGCTATTCTTCGCATCAATGCCTACTAAATAATCATATACTTTTTGAGTACTGTTTTGATCTAATGCAGTAATTATTTCTTCTGAACTATTGATTTGAGTTTCATTTGTTAAAAAATCCATCGTTGCTTTTTTATTATACCCAAAGGCAAAAACCAATCCGATAACAATCAAAACGGGCATGATGTATTTAGAATTTACATAAGGAGTTTTAAATTTTCCACGAGGAATATCGGTTTTATTTTGTAAAACCAAAACTCCTGCACAAACCAAAACAAAAGCAAATAAGGTTCCGATGCTACACAAATCAGTAACCATGGTTAAATTTAAAAACAATACAGGAATTGCTACTACAAAACCAGTTACTATAGTTGCATAAGAAGGTGTTTTGAATTTGGGGTGCACTTTAGAAAAACGCTTTGGTAGTAATCCATCACGACTCATACTCATCCAAATTCTGGGTTGCCCCATTTGAAAAACCAATAAAACACTTGCCATGGCAATAACGGCACTGACCGCAATGATTCCTGACATCCATTTCAAATCTAATTTTTCAAATACAAAAGCTAGAGGGTCACCAACATTTAGCTCACTATAACTCACCATTCCTGTCAGTACTAATGCAATAGCAATATACAAAATGGTGCAAATAATAATCGCCCACATCATTCCTCTTGGTAAATCACGTTGTGGGTCTTTACACTCCTCGGCGGTGGTAGAAATAGCATCAAAACCTATATAGGCAAAGAAAACGGCTGAAACTCCTTTTAGAACACCACCAGCACCATTGGGCGCAAACGGATGCCAATTGGCTGTATCTACATAAAAAACACCAACAGCAATGACTAAAAGAACAATACATAATTTAATAACCACCATCATATTACTCGCATTTCGAGATTCTTTCATCCCACGATATACTAGAGCAGTAATAATTACTATAATCAGTAAGGCTGGAAGATCAGCTACAAAATGAAAAGAGCCAATTACGGGTGAAGTAGTCCAAGCTGTATAGGCTAATTGGGTATTTGAGGCTAAATTTTCAAATGATTTTCCACCTTCCATTAATGCAGTGGAGTTTGCAAAACCATTAGATGCTGTGATATAATCCATTTGCAACCATTCGGGAATATGCAAACCACCACTTTCGAGTAAGCCAGTGAAATAATCACTCCACGATATGGCAACAGTAACATTACCAATAGCGTATTCCATGATTAATGCCCAACCTATAATCCAAGCAATTATTTCTCCAAAAGCTACATACGAATACGTATAGGCACTTCCTGAAACGGGCACCATCGAGGCAAATTCAGCATAGGCAAAAGCCGCAAAACTACAAGCTAGAGCAGTAAACAGAAATAGAAAAATGACAGCAGGACCACCGTCGGCACTAGCTTTACCAATAGTACTAAAAATTCCAGCTCCTACAATGGCAGCAATACCAAAGGCTGTCAAATCTCTTGCTGTCAAGTGCTTTCCTAATGAATTATGCCCATCAGACTCATTTTTTTCGACTTGCTTTAAAATATCTTGAACGGTCTTTTTTCGGAATAAATTGGATAATGCCATATTGATATACTTTTATTGTTGATAAATATAATGCATTTTTAAAAATTTGGAACTTAAATTAATTGAAGGAATTCCAATTTCCTCCTGCGATAAACCATATTTAGCATACAACTGCTGGTCTATTTCGGGTATGGATTGGCTCCAATTGATATCTGATTTTCAGTAAAGTCTTGAAGTAGCTTTGACAACTTTCAAAAAGTTATCAAAGCTTTTGCTGTTAGATGTTTTCCTAATGAATTGTGCCTGTCAGACTCATTTTTTTCGACTTGTATTAAAATGTCTTGAACCGTTTTATTTCGGAATAAATTTGATAATGCCATAATTATATTTTTATTGGTATAAATAAATTGCAATTCTGAAAAAGTAAAACAAGTATTAAAACTCAAATATAAGTGACTATTTTTACTAATAAGGATTTTAGTTTTAACTATTTCAAAAAACCCCTCAAAATGGTCACTGGGTGCAATGCTTTTCGTTTTGTACCATCAAAAATCTGATGACGACAACTCGTTCCTGCTGCAGCAATAAGTGTATCAACTTCTGTAGAACGTATTTTTGGAAATAAGGTGTCCTCTCCCATTTGCATGCTAATGTTGTAATGCTCTTTTTCATAACCAAAAGAACCTGCCATACCGCAACATCCTGAATTGTATATAGTAACAGTACTGTTTATTGGTAAATTCAGCATAGCAAAGGTAGCTTCCATTGAACTCAATGCTTTTTGATGGCAATGACCATGGATTTTTATGCTTTTTGCAACATCAGAAAATGAGTTGGAATTGATAGCTCCTTTAGTTATTTCATTCTTAAAAAACTCTTCAATAGTGAATGTGTTTTTAGCTATTTTTTTTGCGCTTTCTACGTCTTTTACTAATCTTAAATATTCATCTCTGAAAGTTAAAATAGCCGAAGGTTCAATACCAATTAAAGGACAATTATCATTTATTAGATCTTTAAAAACAGAAACGTTTTTATTGGCTACAATTTGGGCTTCTTCCAGAAATCCTTTTGAGATAAAAGCCCTACCACTTTCTCCGTGCTCAATTACTACAACATTGTATCCTAATTTCGTCAACAATTCATAAGTGTCAATCCCAACGGAAACATCATAATAATTAGTAAATTCATCACAAAACAAATAGACTTTAGTACCTGAATTTGATTTTAGGTTTGCATTTTTTTTATACCATTTTTTAAATGTTGTTTTGGCTAATAAAGGAACCTCTCTTTCTGGAGCAATTCCCATACATTTTTTAACCAAAGCTTGATTTAAAATAAAATTAGTAAGCTTAGGAAAAACACTTCCCAATTTATTTAATTTTGCATTATTAGCAAAAAATCTACTTCGAATGGAGAACCCATTCACTTTTTGATATTGGTATAAAAATTCAGATTTTAGAGCAGAAACATCCACATTGCTAGGACATTCACTCGCACAAGCTTTGCAACTGACACACAAATCGAAAACTTCATACAATTCGGTATGATTAAATTTATTGTTTTGTTCTGAATTTGTCAAATATTCCCGAAGCGCATTGGCTCTGGCTCTTGTAGTGTCTTTTTCGTTTTTTGTTGCCCGATAACTCGGACACATGCTACCACCAGCCGAAGGCAATTTTCGGCAATCACCAGAGCCATTGCATTTTTCGGCAGCACGCAAAATCCCTAAACTATCCGAAAAATCCTGAATCGTTTGTATTTCAGGTTCTATTCGCCCTGAAATTACCCGATGATTTTCGTCCATTTTTGGAGCGTTTACAATTTTACCAGGATTAAAAATACCATCAGGATCAAAGGCTGATTTGATTCTTTTTAATAATTCATAATTTTTATCCCCAATCATAAACGGAATAAATTCCCCTCGAACGATCCCATCACCATGTTCACCACTCAAAGAACCTCTGTATTTTTTGACCAAATGTGCCACTTCGGTAGCGATAGTTCTAAATAGTTTTAAATCTTCTGTTTTCTTTAAATTTAAAACTGGACGTAAATGTAATTCTCCCGCACCAGCGTGTGCATAATAAATAGCATCTTGCCCATGTTTTTTCATCATGGCTGCAAATTCAGAAATATAGTTAGGCAAATCACTCAATTCAACTGCAGTATCTTCTATAGAATCGGCTGCTTTATTATCGCCAACTATACTTCCTAAAAGCCCCAAACCAGCTTTGCGGAGTTCTATAATTTTATCAATATCAGCACCATATAATTTAACCAATGCATAACCAAAATTATTATTTTTTAAATCCTCAACCAAAGCATTAGCCTGAATTTCGGCATCTTCCATCGAATTAGAAGCTACTTCAAATAGCATAATTGCCTTTGGGTTTCCTTCAATAAAAAGTCGGTTTTTGGACTGTTCCCGATTGTTTTTAGTACAGTCTAATATGGTGTCATCCATCATTTCGCAAGTGTACAAATGATGTTTCATAGCAACCAATACCGATTCTAAACTTTCCTGAATGGTGTGATAATGGGCCACCACCATAATATTATTCACAGGTGGCAAATCATCTACTTTCAGGGTGATTTCAGTGGTAAAAGCTAATGTTCCTTCACTTCCACAAAGTAGTTTTCCCAGATTTATGGTAGGTTCGTTGCCAGAGAATAAGTCAGATTTTAATATTATATCTACAGCGTAACCCGTATTTCGGCGGTGAATTTCGGGTTTTGGAAACTTAGCAACAATTTCTTTTTGGGTTGCTTCATTTGAAAGTTCTTTATAAATAGTTTTATAAATGGTATTTTCGAGCGTATCTCCTTTTGTTTTTTCTATAAATTCATTAGACGATAATTCACTAAAAACTACACTTGAACCATCGCTTAATAACGTTCTTATTTTCAATATTTTATCCCTAGTAACTCCATATCGAATTGAGGTAGTCCCCGACGAATTATTACCCACCATGCCGCCCATCATACACCTGTTTGATGTAGACGTATTAGGTCCAAAAAACAATCCGTGTGGTTTTAAAAATAAATTCAATTCATCACGAATAACACCAGGCTGAACCGTTACTGTTTTTTTTTCAGCATCGAAAGAAATAATCTTGGTAAAATGTTTAGAAACATCTACTATAATTCCGTTTCCAACCGTTTGTCCTGCCAAAGAAGTTCCAGCAGTTCTGGGAGTCAATGAAATTTTATTTTCGGTAGCAAACTGGATTAAGGTTCTAATATCTTGCTCCGTTTTGGGGATGGCTACCGCAATGGGACGCATTTTATACACCGAAGCATCAGTAGAATATATGGTTTTATGAAGTTCATCATATAAAAGTGAGCCTTCTAAAGAATTTGCTAATTGTTCTAATTGAAATTGGGTTGGCATAAATAAAGAAATAATGACAAATATAAAATATAGTGAACCGATAAATGCTAATTCGAATAAGAAAGTTTACAACTATTTATAACAATTTCTATTTTTAAAATTCAACTATATGCTCTTTTGGAATGATTTTAGTGTTCAAAGATTTGAGCATAAATAAAATACTTTTTGCTTTAATACTTCGCTAAAAAAACTATTTTTGAATTTTAAATACTTAAAGATTATAATGAGACCATACAAGTTCCCAATAATAGCTACACTCCTATTTTTAGTACTCTTTTTGAATACAAATGCCCAAAAAAAAGAAGACTATCCTAAAACAGAATTCAGAGGGGTTTGGATTGCTACTGTTGTTAATATTGATTGGCCCAAAAACAATTTAGACAGTACCGAAAAGCAAAAAGCAGATTATATTGAAATTTTAGACACCTACCAAAAACTGAATTACAATGCAGTAATTGTTCAAATTCGGAGTGTTGGAGATTCTTTTTACCCATCAAAATTAGCACCCTGGTCTCGTTATTTAACAGGCAAAGAAGGTCAGGAACCAAAACCATATTATGATACTTTGGCTTGGATGATTACTGAAGCCCATAAAAGAGGCTTTGAATTTCATGCTTGGTTGAATCCTTATAGAGCCACTTTCGATACTAAATTAGAAAATTTGTGTCTAAATCATGATTGTTTTTTACATCCTGATTGGATCATTAAATATGGCGAAGACGGCAAGGAGAAGTTTTATTATAACCCTGGCTTACCCGAAGTACAAGCTCATTTACTAAAGATTGTTGATGAAGTCGTAAAAAATTATGATATTGATGCGATACATTTTGATGACTATTTTTACCCCTATAGAGTAAAAGGAAAAGAATTTAATGACAAAGAGTCGTTTAAAAAATATGGCAAGGGTCTAACCATTGAAGGTTGGCGACGTGCTAATGTAAATACGTTTGTGAAATCGGTTTATAACACCATTAAAAACACAAAACCTTGGGTGCAATTTGGCATTAGTCCCTTTGGCGTTTGGCGCAATAAATCAGTTGATCCAAAAGGTTCTGATACTCAAGCAGGTCAAACCAATTATGATGATTTGTATGCCGATCCTTTGGCTTGGATGCAAGGAAAATACATAGATTATATGTTGCCGCAATTGTATTGGAGCATCGATCACAAAACCGCATCCTACTCCAAATTACTGAAATGGTGGTCTGAAAACACCCTAAATACAAATCTATATATCGGCATTAGTAGCTATAAAGTAAATTCAGATTCAGATACAAAATGGAATAATCCAATGGAAATACCCAATCAAATTGACTTAACTCGAACTTATAAAAACGTACAAGGAAATGCCTTTTTTAGTGCTAAATCATTTTTAAATAAAAACAAAGAAGTTACCCAATTACTACTCGATAACCAATACAAATATCCAGCCTTACCGCCCACTGTTCCTTATGCTAAGAAAATTGTTTCAGATATTCCTAGTATAATTTCAGTGACAAAAGATGCTGAAAATTGTATCATCACTTTAAAAAATCCAATAAATACAAAAGTGAGATATATTATGTTATATGGCACTCGAAATTCGAATCAATTAAATATAAACGATCCCAGTCAAATCATAACTAAATTAGTTTTTGATGAAAATCTAGTTTGTATTCCATTGCAAAAAATAAAAAATAATCAAAGTATTGGTATTACTTTTATTGACTATTATGGCAATGAAAGTAGCGTTACTACTGTCAATTTGCCTAAAGAAATAACCCATTGTAAAACACATTAATGATGCAAACAACTAAAAGTCCTTGGTATTGGATACCGATTTTAAACTTCGCTTCGGGATTACCGTATGCGATTATCATTTCGGTTTCGGTTTTAATGTATAAAAGTTTGGGGATAAGTAATGAAGATATTGGCGTTTATACCAGTTTATTATATTTACCTTGGGTAATTAAACCGCTTTGGAGTCCATTTATTGACTTGTATTCCACGAAGAGAAAATGGTTTTTAGCGATGCAATTAATTATTTCGATAACATTTTTGGTAGTAGGACTTACCATTCCCATGAACAATTTTTTCTTTTTGAGCTTAGCCGTTTTTTGGGTAGCTGCTTTTGCTTCTGCCTCTAATGATGTGGCTAGTGACGGCTTTTATATGTTGGCTTTAGCCAAAGAGCAACAGTCTTTTTTCCTTGGAATTCGTAGTACATTTTATCGTTTATCCATGCTTACCGGAAATGGATTAATAGTTATTCTTGCAGGATTTTTAGAAGAAAAATATGGTGACAGTACCAAAGCTTGGTCTTACACCATGGTGATTGTGGGCATCATTATGATTTTAATTACGATTTACAATTATTATTTTACCCCAAAAACGGAAACAAAATCTTTAATTCCCCAATCTGAATCAGCTCCAAAAGTGAGTTTTGGAACTGTTTTCGTTACTTTTTTCCAAAAAAAACAAATCGGTTTAGTATTAGCTTTTATCTTATTATTTAGACTAGGGGAATCCCAATTATTAAAAATGCTTACTCCTTTTTTAGTAGATGATAAAGCAGTTGGTGGCATGGGCTTAGCTACCGAAGATGTTGGGATTATTTATGGCACTTTTGGAGTTTTCGCACTTGTAATTGGTGGAATTTTAGGAGGTATTGCCATCTCTAAACAAGGACTAACCAAATGGATGTTACCTATGATTTTGATGATGCACTTACCCATTATTGGATTCGTCTTACTATCCCATTTTCACCCTAGTTCCGTTTTATATATTTATGCCACAGTGATTTGCGAACAATTTGGCTACGGATTTGGGTTTGCCGCCTTTATGATGTATCTTATTTATGTTGCTGAGGGCGAATCAAAAACGTCTCATTACTCTATTGCTACAGGTTTTATGGCATTAGGAATGATGTTGCCAGGTATGGCTAGTGGCTATATTCAGGAATATTTAGGCTATGGCAACTTCTTTATTTGGGTGTTTTTGGCTACGATTCCAGGATTAATTTTATCGAGATTTTTGATTTTTCCTAAAGATTTTGGTAAGAAAGTAGATTAGTTTTTTCAATTAAATATTTTATAAAGCATTTCTCTTAGCAAGTCCGAAGTAGGCAAAGCATTTGCACCCACACCCTTGCTTTTAACATCTAATTCTCTTAAAGTTGTTACTATTTGACTTACTTTTCGCATTGGGTAATTTTTTAAAGCCACATCATAATCTTTCAAAAAATAAGGACTTACGCCGAGAGCCGAAGCTACATTTTTTGGATTTCTATCTTTCAAGCCATGGTATTTTAAGATTTTTATAAAAAACCCAAAAACGGTGCTGGTAGTAACCACCAAAGGATTGGCTTTTTGATTTTCAGCAAAATACTGTACTATTTGATAGGCTTTCAATTGATTGCGGGAACCTAAGGCATTCAACAATTCGAAATTGTTAAAGTCCTTACTAAAACCTATGTTTTCCTCAATATCCTTTGCGGTAATCATACTGCCCTTTGGCAATATAATCTGTAATTTTTCGAGTTCATTATTAATTTTGCTCAAATCAGCGCCCAGAAACTCCACTAACATAGCATTTGCTTTGGGTTCAATTGTATAATTTTTACCTGAAAGAACCCGTTTAATCCAATCTCCTACTTGATTATCATAGAGTTTTTTACTTTCAAAAACAACCCCGACTTTATCCAACGTTTTGGTCATTTTTTTGCGTTTGTCCAATGTTTTGTATTTGTAACAAAAAACCAAAACCGTACTTAGCATAGGATTATCAACATAGCTTTCTAATTTATCAATAGTTCTTGACAAATCCTGCGCTTCTTTTACAATCACTACTTGGCGTTCTGCCATCATCGGATAGCGTTTTGCAGTCGAAACAATATCTTCTATTGTAACATCTCGACCATAAAGCACCGTTTGATTGAATCCTTTTTCGTCTTCTGACAAAAGATTGTGCTCCATATATTCGGATAATTTGTCAATAAAATAGGATTCGTCGCCCATCAGAAAATAGATAGGCTTGATGTTTCCATTTTTGATATCATTGACTATTTTTAAAACTTCGTCCATTATTTTGGTTTCAAGTTTAAGGTTTAAGGTTTAAGGTTTAAGGTTTCAAGTTGCACAACCTGAAACTTGAAACCTTAAACTAAATTAACTATTTTTGCCTCATGCAAAAACTTAATTTTTCTTCATATTCTTTTCGTTTCAAAAATAGCGAAAATAAAGTGTCAATTTTTGATGAAATTAGGAAAAAATTTATCATTCTTACCCCCGAAGAATGGGTACGTCAACATGTAATATGGTTTTTGATTACTGAAAAAAAATACCCGAAATCGCTAATTAATGTCGAAAAAGTTTTGAATGTCAACGGATTGCGAAAAAGATATGATATTGTTGTTTTTAATCCCGATGGTTCGATTTTTGTTTTGGTTGAATGTAAAGCACCCGAAATAAAAACTTCGCAAGCTACTTTTGACCAAATTGCACGCTACAATATGACTTTGAAAGCCCAGTTTTTGATGGTAACAAACGGACTTAATCATTACTTTTGCCAAATGGATTTTGAAAATGAGAAATATAATTTTCTACAAGAATTACCTAATTATGAATTCGCAAACTCCAATATATAAATGAAAATAGCAGTTGTCATACTCAATTGGAATGGTGTCAAATTACTAGAACAATTTTTACCTTCGGTAATCCAATATTCCGCTGAAGCTGACATTTACGTTGCCGATAATGCTTCGACAGATGATTCCATTGGGTTTATAAAAACTAATTTCCCAACAGTAAAAATTATTCAAAACAAGACTAATTTTGGCTTTGCCCAAGGCTATAACGAAGCTTTGAAAAGTGTTGATGCCGAGATTTATGCTTTGGTAAATTCGGATATTGAAGTAACCGAAAATTGGATAAAACCAATTCTTGACACTTTCGAAAATGATGTAAAAACAGCCATCATTCAACCCAAAATTTTAGATTTTAAACGCAAAGAATACTTTGAATATGCTGGTGCCGCTGGTGGTTTTATCGATAAATACGGCTATCCATTTTGTCGAGGTCGAATTTTTGAAACGGTAGAAAAAGATTTCGGTCAATATGATGATGATTGCGAAATTTTTTGGGCTTCAGGAGCTTGTTTTTTTATTAGAAGTTCCGTTTACCATGAACTCAAAGGATTTGATGCGAATTTTTTTGCCCACAAGGAAGAAATTGATTTATGTTGGCGCGCCATCAATAATGGGCATAAAATTAAATACAATTCAAAATCGGTGGTGTATCATTTAGGCGGTGCCACTTTAGAAAAATCAAATCCCAAAAAAACGGAATTGAATTTTAGAAACTCCTTGTTGATGTTGACTAAAAATCTTCCCAAAAACAAAATATTTTCTATCCTTTTTATTCGGTTGATATTAGATGGAATGGCGGGAATACAATTTTTGTTTAATGGAAAACCGAGTCATATCTGGGCAATACTAAAAGCACATCTTTCTTTTTATCATTTTTTCAGTATTAATTTAAAAAAAAGAGGCGAATTTCAATCTGAAAAATACTATAAAACAAAAAGCATCGTTTATTTATACTTCATTACTAAAATAAAAACATTTAGTAGTATATTTGACGGTACTAAATAAAAAACAATTATTTACTTTTAACCTTAAATTAAAATTTAAAAAATTATGAAAAGAATTTTCGTTGCATTATCGGTATTGATGCTTTTAACTTCCTGTATTTCTAAAAAGAAATTCACTGCCTTAGAAGCTAAAAACAAAGAAACTCAAGATTTATTAAATTCATGTACTGTTAAATTAAACTCTTGTTTAGAAGAAAAAGCAGGATTGGCAGCCACTGTTGCTGGCTTAAAAGACCATAATCAAACATTGATTAATAGTTCAAAAGACATGGCAATATTATCAACGAAAGGGGCTGAAAACATTGAAAAAGCTTTGGAATCTATCAAAGAAAAAGATTTAAAAATCACAAGAATGCAAGATGCTTTGACTAGAAAAGATAGTGTAACCCTTGCTGTGGTAACTAGTTTAAAAAGTGCAGTAGGTATTTCTGATCCCGACATAGAAATCAATGTCGAAAAAGGAGTAGTTTTTATATCCATTGCTGACAAACTATTATTCAAAAGTGGTAGCTATGATGTAACGGATAAGGCTAAAGGAGTTTTGGCAAAAGTAGCTAAAGTGGTCAATGACAAACCTACATTTGAATGTATGGTCGAAGGTCATACAGACAATGTGCCGTATAGCGGAAGCGGTGTTTTATTAGACAACTGGGATTTAAGCGTGAAACGTTCTACATCAATTGTTCGTGTTTTGACCAATGAATTAAAAGTAAATCCTGCTCAGTTAATCGCTGCTGGAAGAAGTTCTTACATTCCATTAGTAGAAAATAATTCTGCCGAAAACAGAGCTCGTAACAGAAGAACTCGTATTGTGGTTATGCCAAAAATCGACGAATTCTATGATATGATCGAAAAAGAAATGAAAAAACAGAAATAGTTAGCAGTTAGCTAGCAGTTAGCAAAAAAACGGAAACGTCTCGAGAAATCAAGACGTTTCCGTTTTTTATACATAGATGTTTAACATTCTTAATCTGAAATCTGATTCCGATATCTATCGGAACTGAAATCTGAAATCTAAATAATATCTAGACTCCCCTTGCCTTCTCTTACTACTACAGGCTCATGTTCTGATAAGTCAATAATAGTCGAACCAATATTATCACCATAACCACCATCTACAACCATATCAACGAGGTTTTGCCATTTCTCAAAAATAAGTTCTGGGTCGGTGGTGTATTCAATCACTTCATCTTCATCCCGAATCGAGGTAGAAACAATTGGATTTCCCAATTGACGCACTATTTCCAACACAATTGAATTATTAGGAATCCGTATTCCGACAGTGGTTTTCTTTTTGAATTCCTTAGGCAAATTATTATTACCTGGCAAAATAAAAGTATAAGGACCAGGCAAAGCTCTTTTTAATAATTTAAAAGTAGCGGTATCTATTTGTCTAACATAATCAGACAAATGACTTAAATCATGACATATAAAAGAAAAATTAGCTTTCTCCAATTTCACTCCTTTAATTTTGGCAATGCGCTCCAAGGCTTTGCTATTGGTAATATCACAACCTAAACCATAAACGGTATCGGTTGGATAAATCACCAAACCGCCCTCTTTTAAAACCTTCACCACTCTGGCAATTGCCGCTTCGCTAGGTTTGTCTTCGTATATTTTTATGAATTGTGCCATTTACGTTTATGGTTTATTATTTCTCCCGTCTCTTCAAATGATTTTTATAGTAATGCGAAAAGCTTTACTATAAAAAATTGTATCGAAAAGTCTTTAAAATTGCATAGTTCTCGAAACATCGAACCTCTTTAAAACTTTTTCTTTGCTAAATTAGGAAGTTTGTTATATTCTTCACTAATTAATGCTTCTTTTTTTGTCCTTGACCATTTTTTTATTTTTTTTCAATGGCAAAATTAATATCTGTAAATTCACGATAACATACCAGTTCAACAGGTTGTTTATTTGCTGTGTAACAATCAGGATAGAAAGTTATTTTATGCTGAAAAAGTCTTTAAGCAAAATTAGTATAGTAGGAATTATCAACACTCAAACAAATTCGGAGCAATCTTGAAATTTATATAAAATGAATTACTCTGGCTTTGCGATTTTTTTTTATTTTTGATAAAAAGAATAAAATTTGAAATAGAAACGTTTTCAATCCAAATTCAATAGTTAAATACAATAGTAATGATTAGCTATTGTCCCAAACGCTTCTCGGATTGTGGAGCACTATGCTATAAATTATATGCCGCCAATAAAAAATCCATTTAAATCTGTGTTTTTGCTTTAGCAAATCCGTATTATCCGTGTACCAACAATGAATCAATCCGAGCTCAAATCTTTCCTTGACGAAAAAGTCCTTCAATACAATACACTTGATTTTATAGAAAGTGATCCTGTCCAAATTCCGCATTTATTTTCACTAAAAGAAGATATAGAAATTGCTGGTTTTTTGAGTGCCACCATCGCTTGGGGCAATCGCAAAATGATTATCAAGAATGCACACAAAATGATGGATTTAATAGGGAATTCCCCTTATGATTTTGTGATGTCGCACCATAACACTGATTTAGAACGATTGGAATCCTTTGTTCACAGAACATTCAACGGACAAGATTTCGCCTGTTTTATAAAAGGCTTACAGCATATTTACAAAAACCACAGCGGACTAGAAGCTATTTTTGCCCAACATCAATCCCGAAGTGTCGGGACAAATTCAATGCAAAAAAGCATTTCCGAATTCAAGAAAACATTTTTTGCAATCGAGCATCAAAACAGAACTCATAAACACATTTCCGATCCTATGAATGGTTCGGCAGCGAAACGCATTAACATGTACCTGCGGTGGATGTGCCGCCAAGACAACAAAGGTGTCGATTTAGGAATTTGGAAAAGTATTTCACCTTCACTCTTATCTTGTCCTTTAGATGTACATTCTGGCAATGTAGCCAGAAAATTAGGCTTACTGACCCGAAAACAAAACGATGGAAAAGCTTTGGCAGAACTCGATTTAAAACTCCGCGAACTCGACCCGAATGATCCTGTAAAATATGATTTTGCCTTGTTTGGATTGGGCGTTTTTGAGAGATTTTAGTGCTATTCAGTTATTATAGCACAGAAACAATCTTACTTTTAGAGTATTACATTTTTCGAATCGCTGTACAATCTAACCATCGAACCGTCTATTTAACGTACCTTTGCGCAAAATACCCGTTTTATGACCACTTTCGAACAATTCAATCTTCCAAAATCAGTACAAAAAGCAATCGATGATTTAGGATTTGTTACCCCCACTCCTATTCAGGAAAAAACTTTTTCGGTGATTATGTCAGGGCGCGATATGATGGGAATTGCTCAAACAGGAACTGGTAAAACTTTTGCCTATTTATTGCCTTTATTAAAATTATACAAATTCACACCCGGTCATACGCCTAAAATTGTCATTTTGGTTCCTACACGTGAGCTAGTCGTTCAGGTAGCTGAGGAAGTGGAGAAACTAACCCAATACATGTCAGTTCGTACCATTGCTATTTTTGGAGGTGTGAATATCAATACCCAAAAAACAACGGTGTATCAAGGCTGTGACATTCTGGTGGGAACTCCAGGAAGAATCATGGATTTAACCTTAGACAATGTGATTCGTTTTGAAGAAATGCAAAAATTGGTTATCGATGAGTTTGACGAAATGCTCAATTTAGGTTTCCGCACCCAATTGACAGCTATTTTGGCGATGATGCCAAAAAAGCGTCAAAACATTCTATTTTCCGCCACAATGACGGATGAAGTAGATGCTATTTTGAATGATTATTTTAACTATCCTGAAGAAGTAACGCTTTCGGCATCGGGAACTCCATTAGAAAACATCAAACAATTGAGTTATCAGGTGCCCAATTTCAATACCAAAATCAATTTGCTAAAACACTTGTTACAGACCAATGAAGACATGAGTCGTGTTTTGGTTTTTGTCAATAACAAGAAGATTTCGGATATGGTACATGGTCGCATAGAAGAAGATTTCGAAGGACAATTTGGTGTAATACATTCGAACAAATCACAGAATTATCGTTTGAGCACGATGGCTGAGTTTCAAGAAGGCAATCTGCGTGGATTAATCACCACCGATATTATGGCGAGAGGTTTAGATATTTCGAATATTACGCACGTCATTAACTTTGAAATGCCTGAACTGCCTGAATTATACATGCACCGTATTGGTAGAACTGGTCGTGCCGATGCTACAGGAACTGCCATCAGTTTCATTGCCCCTCGTGAAGAAGAATCAAAAATTGCCATTGAAATATTAATGGATATGGAATTGCTGATTGAACCTTTTCCTGAAAGTGTTGAAATATCTTTGAAGCTAATTGAACCTGAAAAAGAACGCCAAGCGGTAAAATTCTTAATGAAAAAGGTGAAATTAGAGGGCGATGGTGCTTTTCATGAAAAAAGCAAAAAGAACAAAAAAGTAAATTTGGGTGGTCCCGGTGTCACTAAGAAAAAAACACACGGTTCCGTTAATAGAAATATGCTTAAAAATCAAGCCAAAAAACGCAAGGATAAGAAGTAAGTAAGCAGGTTGATTACTTGAAACTAAATCTTCGTAAAAACTAAACAAACTGGTGAGCATAGTTCTAGCTTTTTTCCAGTATCCGTTAGAGTTCCAGTCGATTTATCTCTCTTAAAAATTACCACATTATTCGTATATTGGTGTGCGACTAAAAGAAAATTACCCGTAGGGTCAATCGCAAAATTTCGAGGTCCTTTTCCTAAAGTACTTATTCTTTGTACTAATTCCAATTTCCCGTTTTTTTCTATTTTAAATACCGAAATGTCATTGGCTGTTCCTCGATTTGTAGCATACAGAAATTTGCCGTCTGGGGAAATATGGATATCGGCAGCCCCAATATCTCCTTTAAAATTAGGAGCAACAACGGTGGTTTCGCTTACTTTTTTTAATACCCCTTTTGCATAACTAAAGGATGTTATAGTGCCGTCTAATTCTTGTAAAACATAAACAAATTTGCCGTTTTTACTGAAAATTAAATGTCGGGGACCACTGCCTAGTTTAACTTCAACACTGGATTTAAGCACTAAATTAGTAGTGTCCGAATTTTTATCATATTGATATACATATACTTTGTCTGTTCCTAAATCATTAGCCAAAACATATTTCTTGTCTGGCGAAAAATAGACTATATGTGCATGAGGTGCTTCTTGTCGCTTTTCATTGATACTTTTACCCGTATGTTGTACAAGTTGTTTTACTTCGGCCATACTTCCATCGCTATTTTTACCAAAAACAGAAATACTTCCACTCGAATAGTTAGCCGTAATCACATTTTTATCATCATTAATAATATAGCAAGAATTTTGACCTTTTGAGAGTTCTGAATTAATGATGTCAATTTTTCCATTTTTAGAATTAAATTTAAAAGCACTTGCTGTACTCTTTTTATCGTTTTCACTCACCGAATAGACAAATTGATTATCACTAGAAACCGCTAAATAACTAGGGTTGATTATGTTTTCTGTACTGTTTTTTAGACTAAAATCCCCTATATTCGAATCAAATTCATATACATAAATCCCTTTGCTTTCGCAGGTTTTAGTATAGGTTCCAATAATCAAGTTGTGTTTATTTTCCTGAGCTTGAGATACTGTTAAGGCAAAAATTGCAAAAAGGCTAGTATAAATATTATTCATGTTTTATGATTTAATTCTCGAATTTAATTCTTCAAATATAATCTAATTCCAACAAATTTGAAATCTGAATTCCAAAATATAAATTCAAAATACTATCTTTGAAAAATGCAATTCAAACACCCCGAAATACTTTACTTCCTTTTTTTGTTGGCGATTCCAATCTTAGTGCATTTATTCCAATTGCGCCGTTTTAAGAAAGAATATTTCACGAATGTTCAGTTGCTCAAACAACTTTCTATTCAAACCAGAAAGAGTTCTAAAATCAAAAAATGGTTGCTTTTAGCCACTCGATTATTGTTATTAACCTGTATTATTATTGCCTTTGCACAGCCTTTTTTCAAAGCCAAAGACACCAAAAACAGTTCTAACGAGATGTATATTGTTTTAGATAATTCATTTTCGATGCAAGCCAAAGGCAAAAAAGGGGAATTACTAAAAAGAGCCGTACAAGAATTACTCGAAAACACACCCGAAAATCAAACATTTTCCTTGATTACCAATTCTGAAACCTATTGGAATACCGATATAAAATCAATCCAAAAAGAATTACAAAACCTGAAATATAGTGCTTTGCCTTTCCAACTCGAAAGAGCTATGGCTAAAATAAAATCACGAAAATCAATTTACAATAAGGATGTGATCTTAATAACCGATGCCATTGGAATAACACCTAATCAATTAAAGACTATTGATAAAAGTGTGAATACCTATTTTGTTATTCCAAAAACTGAAAACGAAAACAATGTTTCAATAGATAGCGTTTTCATTCACCAAACCTTAGATAATTTTTATGAAATTGGAATAAAAATAAAGTCGTTTGGAGAAAAAAACAAAGAAATTTCTTTGGCATTATACAACCAAAATAAACTCATAGCCAAAACCCTAATAAGGTTTGACACTAAAGAGAAAACGGTCAATTTCACAATTCCAAAAAACGACTTTAATGGCTACGCATCGATTATAGATGGAGGTCTAGAATATGATAACAATTTATATTTTAGTATTTCAAAACATGAAAAAAGTAATGTAACCAGTATTGGATTACCCGAAAAAAGTATTTTTTTATCCAGAATTTATACCAACGACGAATTCAATTATACCAATTTCGCCCTTAAAAATTTAGATTACAATGCCATAGAAAAACAAGATGTAATTATCCTAAACGAATTGGATGAAATACCGCAGGCATTGCAAACCACATTAAAATCTTTTGTTGAAAAAGGGGGAAACTTAATTCAAATTCCATCATCCAAATCTTCACTTGAAAACATGAATTCTTTTGTATTGAATTTTGGTTCAATTCAATACAAATTAATAGAAAATAAAGAAAAATTAATTACTAAAATTAATTTTTACAACCCCTTATTTAGTGGCGTTTTTGAAAATAAAGTAACTAATTTTCAATATCCAAAAACAAAAGTATCTTACGGCATTTTGACTTCAAATCCTGCTATTTTAAATTATGAAGACCAAAGCTACTTTTTAACATCCATCAATAATACAATTAGTTCAGTTTATGTTTTTGCAGCACCAATCAATATAGAAAATTCAAATTTTCAACAATCGCCGTTGATTGTTCCTGTTTTTTATAAAATGGCTTTAAACAATCAAAATAATGGTATAAACTCCATTAGTATTGGTAACAATACCAACTTTTTAGTAGATACTGCCCTATCCAAAGATGCTGTTTTAGAAGTTCGCAACAACAACGAATCCTTCATTCCTATTCAACAAATCATGAATAATAAGGTTAAATTAACTTTTAGCGATTTACCCGAACAAGCAGGAAATTTCACAATCTATGATAAAAAAGAGGGGGTACAAAATATTAGTTTTAATTATAATAGAACCGAAAGTAATATAAGTCAATTTGATGAAAATATACTTTCAGACTATAAAATAATAGATTCTATTGCAACACTTTTTGACACTTTGCAAACCAACAGAACTGATAATCAAATATGGAAATGGTTTGTTATATTTGCATTGCTGTTTGTGTTATGTGAAATGGCAATTATACGATTCGTAAAGTAAAAAATGAAATTCAAATAATTCATAATTATTATGAACATAATCATCCGAGAAGCCAAAGTTATCGATTCTAAGAGTCTCTTTCACAACAAAATAGTTGATATTTTAATTGTTGATGGTATTATTCAGAAAATAGGAAGCTCACTTTCAAATGCTAACAATGTCAAAGAAATAAAACTTGATAATTTACACCTATCACAAGGTTGGTTCGACAGCAGTGTTTCGCTCGGCGAACCGGGTTTTGAGGATCGTGAAACTATAGTAAACGGACTTGATGTCGCTGCGAAAAGTGGTTTCACAGCTATTGTTTTACAACCCAACTCCTACCCGATTATCGACAATCAATCGCAAATTAATTTTGTAAAAAATAAAGCCAATGGTTTTGCTACGGAACTTTTCCCAATCGGTGCTTTGACCAAAGGAAGTGAAGGAAAAGATATGGCGGAATTATTTGATATGAAAAATGCTGGTGCAGTCGCATTTGGCGATTATAACAAAAATTCAGATAATGCCAATCTACTAAAAATAGCCTTGCAATATGTACAGGATTTTGATGGATTAGTGATTGCTTTTGCACAAGATTCAACGATAAAAGGAAACGGAGTGGCTAATGAAGGTGAAGTTTCTACTCGATTAGGTCTAAAAGGAATTCCGAATCTAGCCGAAGAATTGGAAGTCGCCAGAAACTTGTATCTATTAGAATATACAGGCGGAAAACTTCATATTCCAACCATTTCTACAGCAAAATCAGTTGCATTAATTAAGGATGCTAAAGCCAAAGGACTGCAAGTAAGCTGTAGTGTTTCGGTACACCATTTAGTGCTAACCGATGCAACTTTAGAAGGTTTTGATACGAGATATAAAACCACTCCGCCATTAAGAACTGGAATTGATAGACAAGCTCTTATTGAAGGAATTCTAAATAACACAATAGACATGATTACGTCAGACCACAATCCGATAGATATAGAACATAAAAAAATGGAATTTGACCATGCTAAAAATGGAACTATAGGATTAGAAAGTGCTTTTGGTGCCTTAATGACCGTTTTACCACTTGAAAAAGTAATCGAAAAATTGACATCGGGAAGAGCTACTTTTGGAATTGAAACACAAATTATTGCCGAAGGAAATAAAGCGAATATTAGCTTATTCAATCCTGAAAGAAAAAGCAATTTTACCAAAGAAAACATCCTGTCGAAATCTAAAAATTCGGCTTTTCTGGGAGTAGAAATGAAAGGAAAAGTTTATGGAATTTATAATCAGGGAGAGTTGGTTTTAAGTTAAAAAATTAGCAACGGATTTGCTTTGCCAGTTCGCTGTCGCTCGGGTCACAGATTAAACGGATTAACACCGATTCCTGCTTAATCGCTTTGAAAAAACTTAATAACCTTTGTAGTTAAATAATTATGGAAAATAACAGTATCGAAAAAGGCAAAACGGCAGCCATAACCAGCTATATTTTAATTATTGGCGTTTTGATTGCAATGTCAATGAATAGTGAAGACAAAAACTCCTTTGCTTCTTTTCATATTCGTCAAGCACTGGGTTTGTCTATTACTTTTATTTCATTAGGATTAATCATTAGTAATTTTGACAGCCCAATGATATCCATATCCATGTGGATTTTTCTCTCTGTTTTATGGACTTATGGTATTTTCACTGCCATCAACGGCGAAACAAAATCGATTCCGCTATTGGGAAATTATTTCCAAAAATGGCTTTCAAATATTTCTTAAAAATGGAACAAGGATTTTGTCAAGTCGAGCGTAGTCGAGACCTAACGTATAGTCTCGTCTGCGCTCGACTTGACAACAATTAGATTAAATATTTATTATGAATTTATCATTAGAATATCTAGTAAGAGAACCTAAAATAAAATTAGAAAAAAATCCACTTTTGCTATTGCTTCACGGTTATGGCAGCAACGAGCAAGATTTATTTTCATTTTCAAGCGAACTTCCCGAAGACTATTATATCGTTTCGGCTCGTGCCCCATTTGATATGCAATACGGAAGCTATGCTTGGTACGCTATCAACTTTGATGCAGATGAAAATAAATTTTCTGATCACAATCAAGCTAGAGAATCAAGAGATCTAATTGCCAAATTTATTGATGAGCTAGTAACAAATTACCCTATTGATTCTAAAAAAGTAACATTAATTGGCTTTAGTCAAGGTGCCATCTTGAGTTATGCTGTAGCACTTTCTTATCCTGAAAAAACACAAAGAGTCGTAGCAATGAGTGGGTATCTCAATACAGAAATTATCAAAGAAGATTATTTACGAAATTCATTTTCAAACCTTAAAATTTTTGCTTCCCACGGAACAGTCGACCAAGTAATTCCTGTAGAATGGGGACGAAAAGCAAAACCTATTTTGGAAAATTTGGGAATCGCAACTACTTATAAAGAATACCCAATTGGTCACGGTGTTTCTCCACAAAATTTTTATGATTTTAAGAATTGGCTAAGCCCCACCTAACCTTCCCAAAGGGGAGGAAAAAATCGAAAAATTCTTAATTCCCCCTTTGGGAGTTAAGGGGCTTGGTATATCAAAGACTGAATTATTTCAAACGAAACCGATTCGTCTTCATTTATAAAATACTTCAATAAGACTTCACCCCAATATTCTCCGTCACTATAATCGGCAATAATCCAGCGGTGATTTAGGATTTTTACTTTGTTGATAATAAATTTATTCGTCCCTATTTGGTCTTGACCGGTGTATGGGTTTCCTTTCGGATTAGCATTCATATCCAATAAACTTTCGGTAACAAAAGGAATCAGTTTTTCTATTTGAATTGTTTTGGTAGCATTATCTGGATTGAAATAGTTTTGGGCATTATCATTGTTTTCCAAAGTAAAATAATTGGCATCCGTAAGTTTAGTATTAATAGTTTCATATTTACTTTTTAACTTCGACTCCATTTTTACAAATTTGTCTTTTTCGAAAGCCAACTGCTTACTTAAATACATATAGGTAAAAACATTAAAAAGTAAACCGAGAATAAATAAATAAAGAAATAATGATTTTTTCATTTTTTGAAATTAGATGTTAATTTGTAAATTGTCGTAAGCCAAATAAACGTTGTCAGGAAGTTTTTGTTGCACTTGATCATGAAAACCTAAAATATGGCTAATATGAGTCAGATAGGCTTTTTCAGGTTTTACTAAATTGATAAATTTCAAAGCTTCCTTTAAATTAAAATGAGTGTCGTGAGGCTCTTCTCTTAAAGCATTTATTACCAATACTTTTAGGTTTTTTAACTTATCTATTTCAATGTTTTCAATAGTCTTAACATCAGTCAAATAAGCAAAATTATCAATTCTATACCCAAAAACCTGAAGTTCACCGTGCAGTACATTAATTGGGATTGCTGTTTTATTTCCAATAGGAAATGGCTGATTATTGACAACTTCTACAACTTTTACAGAGGGAGCTCCTGGATACTTATTTTTGGTTTCAAATATATAATCAAAGCGTTTTTTTAAGTTTTCTATTACTCGGTGATGGGCAAAAATGGGAATGTCGCCTTGTTTAAAATTAAACGGACGAATATCATCTAGCCCCGCTGTATGGTCGGAATGCTCGTGGGTAAATAAAATTCCGTTAATTTTTTGACAGTTTGAAGCCAACATTTGCTGTCTAAAATCGGGTCCACAATCAATTACGAAAGTATACTCATCCCAAGATAATTTGACTGAAACTCTGAGCCTTTTATCCTTATGATTTGCACTGAGACAAACAGAATGATTACTCCCAATTACTGGGATTCCTTGTGAAGTTCCTGTTCCTAAAAAGTATAAATTCATTTAGAAAAAAATTGCTGTCTATTTTTACAAAAATAGACTAATTTATCTTTCATTAGAAACCTATATTAAGTAACTTTGTAACAATTATACCTATTAATACTATTTATGGAAACAGAAATAAAACTGAAAGGTGACAAAGTCATTGCGCAAATTCCTTCTATAAAAGACAAAGCCCTTCGTATCAATTTAAACGAAAACATTTATGGAACATTTGCCGAAATTGGTGCAGGACAAGAAACAGTTAGGCATTTTTTTAGAGCGGGTGGTTCTTCAGGAACAATTGCAAAAGCAACCTCAGCTTATGATAAAGATTTTAGTGATGTAATTTATGGTATTGAAGCCGATGGTCGCTATGTAACCGAAAGCAGACTCAAAAAAATGCTTTCTCACGAAGTTAATTTGATTGAAAAACGATTAAGTCGTGCCAAACATCCCCATAAAATGTTTTTTAGTTATGCCAATACTGTGGCTACCATTGACTTCGCTAAGCAGTTTAAAGGTCATGGTTGGGTCGGAATTCGGTACCAAATTGAACCCAACGAAGAGTATAACGATATCATTCTCCACATTCGATTTAAGGAAACTGACGTAAGGTTACAACAAGAAACACTGGGTATTCTTGGAGTAAACTTAATCTATGGAGCTTATTATAAATATAATGATCCTAAAAAATTCCTTCGTTATTTATACGATCATCTCGATAAAGACCAATTAGAAATTGACACCATTAATTTCTCTGGTCCTTGTTTTGCTGCTGTAGACAACCGTTTGATGAGTTTACAATTGGTCAAAAATGGCATGACCGATGCAGTTATTTTTGACCCAAAAGCTCGAAATGTTTTACCAGCAGCTATCTTGTACAAAAAAAATATTCTTACTCTTAGAGGAAGTTTCCGTCCTGTGACCAAAGTAAATATGGATATGTACAAAGAGTCGCTTGAAATGTTTTTAAAAGAAAATAAAGTTGACGAAGCAAATACCTTAGTTATTTTTGAAATTACTTTGTCAAATCTACGTTCGGATGGCGAAATTGACGAAAGAGATTTTATGGATAGAGCCGAATTACTTTGCTCCCTTGGTCAAACCGTAATGATTTCTAATTTTCAAGAATACTATAAAGTAGTTGAATATTTTTCTAACTATACAAAAGCTCGTATGGGTTTAGTTATGGGTGTAAACAATTTGGTAGATATCTTTGACGAAAAATACTATCGCCATTTAAGTGGTGGCATTCTAGAAGCTTTCGGAAAATTATTTTACAGAGATATGAAAGTGTATTTGTATCCAATGATTGACGAAAATGGAGATATTCTAAATTCCGAAAATTTAAAAGTACATCCACGAACCAAAGAATTATATAAGTTCTTCAAGTTTAACGGAAAAGTAGTTGATATTATTAACTACGATCCGAACATCTTAAATGTATTTTCTCGCGAAGTTTTAAAAATGATTAGCTCAAACAAATTGGGTTGGGAAAACATGTTACCATCAGGAGTGTCAGAAATTATCAAGAAAAAAAATCTTTTTGGTTTTAAATCAAATTCCTAAAATTCTATTTCAAAATCTGAGCTGCGTGTTCTTTGGTTTTTACATCCGTAATTACCTCCTCAATAATTCCTTTTTCGTTAATTATAAAAGTAGTTCTATGGATGCCATAATATTCCTTACCCATAAATTTTTTGGGTCCCCAAACCCCAAAGGCGTTGCAAACAGACTTATCTTCATCGGCTAATAAAGGAAAAGGGAAATTGAATTTTTCTTTGAATTTTAGTTGTGCTTTTGCAGGGTCGGAGCTCACTCCTAAAATAGCATAATTATTGGCTTCAAAACGTTCGAAATTATCTCTCAAATCACAGGCTTCTGCAGTACAACCTGGAGTGTTTGCCTTTGGATAAAAGAAAACTACTAATTTTTTTCCTGCGTAATCGGATAATTGATGAGGATTTCCGTCTTGGTCTATTCCTGAAAAATTGGGTGCTAGATCCCCTTTTTTTAATGTTGTCATTCTTATTTTAGATTTTAGAAGTTAGAAGTAAGATTACAGATTTTAGAATTTGTCATTGCTATTGAAATTTCATTTCTTTACGCTTCAAAAATAAGCTAAAATGACCAAACAAGAACGTGTAACGTTTGTTATAAATACGTTAAAAGAATTGTACCCCGAAATTCCAATTCCTTTAGATCACAAAGATCCTTACACCTTATTAATTGCCGTTTTATTGTCGGCACAATGTACTGATGTTCGGGTCAATCAAATCACTCCCCTACTTTTTGCCAAAGCTGACAACCCCTATGATATGATAAAAATGTCGGTAGAAGAAATAAAAGAAATTATTCGCCCTTGTGGTTTATCACCTATGAAATCAAAAGGGATTCATGGTTTATCTCATATCTTGATTGATAAACATGATGGCAAAGTGCCACAAAGTTTTGAATTCTTAGAAGAATTACCAGCTGTTGGTCATAAAACAGCAAGTGTGGTAATGTCGCAAGCGTTTGGAGTTCCTGCCTTTCCAGTTGATACACACATCCATCGATTACTATTTCGCTGGAATTTATCCAACGGGAAAAATGTAATTCAAACTGAAAAAGATGCTAAACGCATTTTTCCAGAAATGATTTGGAATGATCTACACCTTCAAATCATTTGGTATGGTCGTGAATATTCTCCAGCACGAGGTTGGGATATAGAAAAAGACATAATTACCAAAACCATTGGACGAAAATCAATTTTGGAGGATTATTATAAAAAAAAGTCCCGATAATTATCGGGACTTTTTCTAATTAGCTATAATTTCGAAACTCATCGTATTGCCTTTTAATATGCTCAAGGCTTTTGAGTAATTTAATAAAAAAGAAATAGTTTCTTTTTTTGGTTTCATGGAATTAATAACTAATGTTTTTTTAGAGTAAATTTTTGCCATATTAAATAATAAAGGATTAGTTTATTATATCAACGCATGAATTTACGATTTAGTATTAATTCGTTAAAATTATCTGATGTTTATCTATAATCTTTCTCATATTCATCAAAGCATAACGCATTCTCCCTAGGGCAGTATTAATACTAACACCTGTAACTTCTGAAATTTCTTTAAAACTCATATCCTGATACATTCGCATCACTAGTACTTCTTTTTGATCCTCTGGAAGTTCTTCAATCACTTTTTTTAGATCGGTTTCAACTTGATCACGGATAATTTTGCTTTCAATAGTTAAAGAATCATCAGACATAATCGAAAAAATCGAAAACTCCTCTGTTTCTCTAAACATTGGCATTTTTTTATTTCTTCTAAAATGATCAATGATCAGATTGTGAGCAATTCGCATCACCCAAGGCAAAAATTTTCCTTCTTCGTTATATGAATTCGATTTTAAGGTTTTTATTACCTTAATAAAAGTGTCTTGAAAAATATCATTCGAAATATCTCTATCCGAGATTTTTGAATAGATAAAACCGAAAATTTTTGATTGATGCCTATTGATTAAAATCGTTAAAGCGTTTTCATCACCGTTAACGTAATTATTCACCAATAAAGCGTCTGGAAGTTGTACATTAGCCATAGTCATACTTTTAGTTTTTAATAAAATTGGAGTAATTTCTCTAAAAAGTAGTTCTATTTTATAGGCTTCTGTTTTTTTATGTTAATTATTCTCCAAATTTAAGACTATTTTATTTTAATTCGCAAATAAAAAACAATAAAATTTCATAAAATCAGTTGGGGTCAAGCAAAAAAACACTGTTTTAGTATCTATATTCAGTATATAAACTACCTCGGGGCTGAATCCCATAGATATTAAAGAAATAATAGCCACAGATTCACAGATTAAAATAGATTTTTGAAAATCTGTAAATCTGTGTTGTTTCAATACGTATAATTTTACCATAAATTAATTTGTGAAAATTTGTGTAATTTGTGGTAAAAAGATTTTAGAAACTAAAAGTACATAGTTTTAAACTATTTTTGAGACCAATAAAACTATGCTATATTTGCCTATAATGATTGACTATATTGTATTGCATTTTTATCAAAAAGATTGAAATAGAACCCATAATGAAATTAGAACAAAAAATAGGACAATTCTTTTTCCCTGCTGTTTTTATCAACGATAGTGAAGAAAATATTCAAAAGGCAGAACATTTAATTCGGAAATATAATATTGGAGGATTAACTTTTTTTCATAGTAGAGCTAGTGCTGCAACCAATTATGAAACCAAGAAAAAAATAATCTTTAATGATGATAGTTATGAACGATTAAAAGAATTAATAGTTCGCTATCAAAAATGTGCTTCAACTCCACTACTAATGAGTATTGATGCCGAATGGGGTTTAGCAATGCGAGTTGAAAAAACACCTCAATATCCTTATGCCATTACTCTTGGTGCTTTACCCGAAGACAAAAAAGAGTTAATTTATGAAGTTGGGAAACAAATTGGCTTGGACCTAAAATCGGCAGGAATACATTATAATTTAGCTCCTTTAGCAGATATAAACAATAACCCAAATAATCCAGTTATAGGGTATCGCTCTTTTGGAGAAAATAAAGAAAAAGTAACTGGTTTTGCATTAGAATATTTACGTGGAATGAATGATGTTGGCGTTTTAGGTTGCCTAAAACATTTTCCTGGACATGGAAACACGAATGTTGATTCACATCTTGGATTACCCATTTTAGAAGAAAATCTTGAACAATTATTGTCTAACGAATTAATACCTTTTATAAAAGGTATCGAGCATAATGTTGATTCTATTATGATAGGACATTTAGCCGTTCCCGCTTTGAATGACCAACAAAATACCTCGGCTACTTTATCCAAATCAGTTATTGAAAGTCTGTTGAGAAAACAATTAGGATATGACGGTTTAATCATCTCTGACGCTTTGAACATGCGTAGTGTTTCGAAATTGTATGATAAAAAAGGACAATTAGAATGGGAAGCCTTTAATGCGGGTAATGATGTTTTATGTTTTGCTGAGAATGTTGCTGAAGGGATTCAAGAAATTCTCAAAAATGCAACTCC
Source organism: Flavobacterium sp. (assembly GCA_031383535.1). Lineage (GTDB taxonomy): Bacteria > Bacteroidota > Bacteroidia > Flavobacteriales > Flavobacteriaceae > Flavobacterium. The sequence goes on along the minus strand of JANMZS010000246.1, from coordinate 15,023 downwards.
AGAAAGAATAGAAGCCAGTTATAACCGTATCGTAAAATGCAAAAATAAAGTTGGGATTATTTCAGGAAATTCTAGTCCTACTGGTAGTTTTGATTTAAATAAAACTCTTGAATTAAATCGAGAAATTGCTAAAAATTGTATCACAAAAATCAAAGGTGATACTATTAACTCAATAGTTTTTGAAGCAAAAAACAACAATAAACTGGCTAAGTTAAGTATCTATAAAAATACTGATAACCCTTTTTTCAAAACCTTATCTTCAGAATTGTCATCCCCAGAATATACTATTCGATTGGAGGATTCATTATCAGATTTAGAAGAAAAACTCGTTGATTTTGACACATTACTGATTGCTCTTTTTGTACCAAAAGCTAAGCCAATCAATAATTTTGACATAGAAATTTCTGTATTAAATTTTCTAGGTCGTTTAATGAAAACTAAAAAATGTATTCTGTATGTTTTTGGAAATCCCTATGTGTTACAAATAATACCTAATTTACAAAATGCAAAAGCAATCATTCAAGCATACCAAGATTGTATTGAATTTCAAGAAATTGCCGCAAGGCAACTAATTGAAAATTCTCAATATTATGGAGTTTTACCAGTAAATATCCCTTCCTTTTAATTTTCTATAAACTACAATTGTATATTATTTAATATATTAGAATCTAAAATAATATTTAAAATACTTATAATCAATATTTTAAATATACATAATTCTCTTTTTTAGTTTTTATAACTCAAAATGAATATTTTTAAATAAAATAATATTAAATTTGCATCGATGAATAAAAAAAGTTTACATATAACTGCTGCCTCACGGACAAACAGACCTGTAACTTCTCCCGAAGTACGGACACTATTACTATAGTTTTCAATCAAGTGTTTGTTTATTTTTATTCATTTTTCATTTTTATCATTTTGAAATTATTTCTATCATTCATTGGATTATTACATCCTGAAAATAACATTATTTTAATTTTTTTCACTAAACCAAACTTCAACATTTGAAATGAAGATATCAATTGTAACCACAAGCGAAGAACATTATAAATATTCGCAAGAAATATGTGACACCATAGAAACCTCTGCTAAAGAGAGAGGGACTGGTATTGCAAAAAGAACACCAGAGTATATCCAGAAAAAGATGGAAAGTAAAGATGCTGTTATCGCTTTAGATAATGGAAAATTTGCTGGTTTTTGCTATATTGAAAGTTGGCAACATGGCAAGTTTGTAGCACATTCTGGATTAATTGTTCACCCAAATTACAGAAACTTAGGATTGGCAAAGAAAATTAAATCTTTTGTATTTGATTATTCATTAAAAAAATACCCTGAAGCCAAAGTGTTTGGAATCACTACTGGTTTAGCCGTAATGAAAATAAATTCCGATTTAGGATATAAACCTGTAACCTTTTCTGAACTTACAACAGATCCAAGCTTTTGGAAAGGATGTCAAACCTGCACCAACTATGAAATTCTAAAAAGTAAGGATAACAAAATGTGTCTTTGCACAGGTATGCTATATGACCCTAAAGAAAAACCGAAAGATCCTCCTAGACACCCATTCAACGTGCGGATTTGGAATAGATTAATAGAAATAAAAGAAGCATTATTTTTAAAAAAATAAATAAAATGAAAAAAGTAGTATTAGCCTATAGCGGAGGTTTAGACACCTCATATTGTCTGAAATATTTAAAAAACGAACAAGGATACGAAGTTCATACTGTACTAATCAATACAGGAGGATTTGATGATGTCGAATTAAAAGCAATCGAAGATAGAGCTTATGAACTTGGTAGTGCAAAACACGCCAACCTAACAATCGTAGATAAATATTACGATAAAGCCATCAAATATTTGATTTATGGAAATGTTTTAAAAAACAACACTTATCCTTTATCAGTAAGTGCCGAAAGAGTTTTTCAAGCTATTGAAGCTATAAAATACGCCAAGTTGGTTGGTGCCACAGCTATCGCCCACGGAAGTACTGGTGCTGGAAATGACCAAATCCGTTTTGATTTAATCTTTCAAACCATTGCTCCCGAAATCGAAATCATCACTCCTATTCGTGATTTGAAATTATCTCGTCAAGAAGAAGTGGATTATTTGTCCAAAAATGGGGTGCATTATTCTTGGGAAAAAGCACAATATTCTATCAACAAAGGATTGTGGGGAACAAGTGTTGGCGGAAAAGAAACTTTGACTTCAGGACTTCCGTTGCCTAGCGAAGCGTATCCATCGCAATTGACAAAAGAAGATGAAGAGAAAGTTACTTTAGAATTCTTGAAAGGCGAATTAGTTGCAGTAAATGGTGAAAAAGATAAACCATCAAACAATATTGTAACGCTTGAAAAATTAGCGAATGCTTACGCTATTGGTAGAGATATTCACGTTGGAGATACTATTATTGGTATCAAAGGAAGAGTAGGTTTTGAAGCTGCAGCTCCATTAATTATTATCAAAGCACACCATTTATTAGAGAAACACACGCTTGGAAAATGGCAACAATATTGGAAAGAACAGCTAGGAAACTGGTACGGAATGTTGTTTCATGAAGGTCAATTTTTGGATCCTGTGATGCGTAACATCGAAACTTTCCTCGAAGACACTCAAAAGACAGTGAATGGAACAGTAACCGTTTCTTTGAAACCCTATCATTTTTCATTAGACGGAATCGAATCGGATAATGATTTAATGAATACCGGTTTTGGACAATATGGCGAAATGAATAACGCTTGGACATCCGACGATGCGAAAGGCTTTATAAAGATTTTAGGGAATGCTCAAAACATTTTCTCATCGGTAAATAAATTGAATTATGAATGATAATTTTTGATTAACGATTGCTGATTTCAGATGTGGTAAAAATCTAAAATTAGCAATCATTAATCTTCAATTTAAAATCAAAAAAAATATGATTACAACTGGTATTATTGGAGGTTCAGGATACACGGCTGGGGAACTCATCAGAATATTGATGTTTCACCCTAATGCCAAAATAGATTTTGTTTACAGCACCACAAATGCTGGTAAACCACTTTCTTTTGCGCACCACGATTTGCTGGGCGATATCGAAATGAATTTTACCAACACAGTAAATCCTAATGTAGATGTGGTTTTCTTGTGCTTGGGTCACGGAAAATCGATTTCATTTCTACAAGAAAATCATTTTTCTGATGCAACCAAAATTATCGATTTAGGAAATGATTTTAGGTTGACAAAAGACAAAAATTTCAACGGAAAATCTTTTGTTTACGGTTTACCGGAATTAAACAAAACGGATATTAAATCCGCACAATATATTGCAAATCCAGGTTGTTTTGCCACCGCCATTCAATTGGCATTATTACCATTGGCATCTCACGGATTATTGAATGATGATGTCCATATCAACGCCACAACAGGAAGCACTGGAGCTGGAGTTACTCCTTCGGAAACCACGCATTTTAGTTGGAGAAACAACAATATGTCGCATTACAAAGCATTCAATCACCAACATCTAGGCGAAATCAACCAAAGCGTAAATCAGTTGCAAGCGGATTATAACGACGAATTGATTTTTGTTCCCAACAGAGGTGATTTTACCAGAGGAATCTTCGCTACTCTTTATACAACAATCGAAGAAAGTTTGGAAGATGTGGTTACAAAATACAAATCTTTTTACAAAGACCAACCATTCGTAACCGTTACTACTACTGACATCAATATGAAACAAGTGGTGCAAACGAACAAATGCATTATCAGTTTAATGAAAAAAGGAAACCGATTATTAATCACATCAGTAATTGACAATCTAACAAAAGGTGCTTCTGGACAAGCCATTCAAAATATGAATTTGATATTTGGACTCGAAGAAACTACAGGGTTGCATTTGAAACCGAGTGGATTCTAGCCCACCCCAACCCTGCCAAAGGGAGGGAGTTGAGCAACTAATAAAGAAGTGTATTAAATTAATCTCATTGGACTATTAAGTTTGAATAACTAATTTAAGGATCGAATACAATGGAAAACCCTTTCAATAAAATCAAATTAACAGTATTATTTTTTGTAATATACTTTTTATTGGCAATACTAGTTGACAAATTAGCTCCTGGAGATATGTGCAATCCTGGAGGTGGATTTTTTTATGGTTTTTTTACTAATTCCAATAACTATAATTATGCTTTTTTTTAGAATTGTAAAATATTACAAAGAAAAATAATTTCAATAACAAAATTTAATATTATAAACATATAAAAGCAATACCCCTCGTTGTAAGTTTTTATCCCCCCTCCTTCGGAGGGGGTTAGGGGGAGGAACAAAATGAACTTATTTGACGTTTACCCATTATACCCTATTACGCCTGTAAAAGCACTAGATTGCACTATTACAGACGATAAAGGAATTGAATATTTAGATTTATACTCTGGTCACGGCGTGATTTCTATTGGTCACACCCATCCTGAATATGTGGCAAAAGTAAAAGAGCAATTGGATAATTTAAGTTTTTACTCGAATGCGATACAAAACCCATTGCAAATAGAATTGGCTGAAAAATTAGGCAAATTATCTGGTTTGGAAGATTATAGCTTGTTTTTGTGTAGTTCAGGAGCCGAAGCCAACGAAAATGCTTTGAAAGTAGCTTCATTCCACACCAACAAATCGAGAGTAATCTCATTTAATAATGCCTTTCACGGTCGAACCTCTGCTGCTGTGGCTACTACCGATAATCCAAAGATTGTCGCTCCAATGAATGCGCAACAAGTGGTCACTTTTTTACCCTTGAACGAAATTGAATTAGTAGAAGTCGAATTAAAAAAAGGAGATGTAGCTTGTGTTATTATCGAACCCATTCAAGGTGTTGGTGGATTAGATCAAGGAACAACCGAGTTTTTTCAAGGGTTAGAAAAAATTTGTGCCGCCCACAAGGTAGTTTTAATCCTAGACGAAGTACAATCTGGATATGGCAGAAGTGGTAAATTCTTTGCACATCAACATCATAATATTATGCCTGATATTATTTGCATGGCAAAAGGAATGGGAAATGGATTCCCAATTGGTGGAATATTAACTTCTCCTAAATTCAAGGCTAGTCACGGATTACTGGGTACTACTTTTGGCGGAAGCCATCTGGCATGTGCTGCAGGTATTGCAGTTTTAGATATAATTGAGAAAGAAAAATTAATGGAAAATGCTGCTGCTATCGAAAAATATTTTTTTGAAGCCATAAAAGTAATTCCTGAAATCATCAAAGTAAAAGGGAGAGGTTTAATGCTAGGCGTTGAATTTGACTTTGATGTTAGTGCTCTAAGAACAAAAATGATTATCGAAAAACGCATTTTTACTGGAGGTTCTAGCAATAAAAACTTATTGAGGATTTTACCTCCTTTAACCGTTAAAAAGGAAGATATTGATACCTTCATTGTGGCGCTGAAAGAAGCATTAGCGGAGTTGAAATGATTTTTCAAACATATAAGTCATATAATTTTTTGCTTTCACAAACTTAAATGATTTATATGTTTATGTTTTTCACAATAAAATAGTAAACAAAAACAATGACAACATTATTATCCATAGCAAAAAGAAATGCCATTTTAAGCAGAATGGCTGAACTTCTAGAACAAGAAAGAGCCAATCTTAAAAGTATTAATCAACAGGATTTAAGTAATTATTCCGGTGATGATTTGGCTATGGAAAAACGTTTATTAGTAGATGATTCAAAAGTAGATGCAATGATTCTTTCGATGCAACAATTGGCAAGTCAAGAAGATCCTGTTGGTGTGGAGCGATTTAATTTTACACACGACAATGGTTTAAAAATCACCAATAAAACAGCGGCTTTTGGAACAATAATGATTATTTATGAATCCAGACCAGACGTGACTGTTGAAGCTGGGGGGATTGCATTCAAATCTGGAAATAAAATTTTATTGAAAGGCGGGAAAGAATCTTTATTATCGAATTTGAAAATTGTTTCGCTATGGCATCAAGCATTAGAAGAAAACGGTATTTCAAAGGATTGGGTTGAGTATTTAAATTACAATCGTGCCGAAACCCAAGCGTTTTTAGAAAATCCAACACAGAGAATTGATTTAATAATTCCTCGAGGTGGAGAACAATTGATTGCTTTCACCAAAAAACACGCTACTTGCCCTGTAATCGTTAGTGGTCGTGGGAATAATTTTGTTTATGTAAACAAAGATGCCGATTTACAAAAAGCATTGGACATTATCATCAACGGAAAAACGACAAATATTGGCGTTTGTAATGCTTTGGATAAAGTTTTAATTGATTCAAATTTAGAGAACTGGCAAGATTTCGCAACCAATTTGGTTACCGAATTACAGAAATACAAAGTTGAAATTTTGGGTGATGAAGCTTTCGCAAAAGTAACTCAAGTACCCACAATTACGAATGATGAAATTTGGCGCGAAGAATTTTTAAATTATAAAATTGTTATTGGAATCGTAAATTCAGACGAAGAAGCCATTGCAAAAATCAACAAATATTCAGGCGGACATTCGGCTTCTATCATTACCGAAAACGACTCAATTGCCCAAGAATTTATGGAGCAAGTAGATTGCGCTGCGGTATATCAAAACGCTTCTACGAGATTTACCGATGGCGGACAATTTGGTTTGGGAGGAGAATTGGCGATAAGCACCGACAAATTGCACCAACGTGGTCCTATAGGATTAGAACATTTGGTAACAAATAAATGGTATATTTACGGAGAAGGACAAATTAGATGAAAAGTTAGAAGTAAAAAAATAAAAATACACCAATGCTTTGTGACCTTTGTGTTTTAAAACATTAGATAAAAAAACTTTGTGCCCTTTACTTCGTCAGTTCGCTGTCGCTCGGGTGTGGTTAAATAATAAATTATGGCAAAAAAAAGAATATTATTAAAGCTCGGCAGCAACACGCTAACCAAAGAAACCAATCATATTTCGAGAGGAAAGATTGAAGATATTGGTATGCAAATTGCCGCTCTCAAAGACGATTACGAGTTTATCATTGTCAGTTCGGGTGCTATTGCAGCTGCCAAACAATTTGTAAAACTAGAAAGTCAAGACAAAGATGTTTTTGTCAAACAAGCCTTGGCTTCAATCGGTCAGCCTCATTTGATGCGGATTTACCACGAGAATTTCAGTGATTTAGGATTACTCATTTCACAATGTTTACTTTCTTATTCTGATTTTGAAAAAGAGCAAGCCAAAGTCAATATCGTCAACACAATCAATGTATTAGTCAAAAATAATTACATTCCAATTATCAACGAAAATGACACCGTGGCAACTGATGAAATCCAGTTTGGCGACAATGATAAATTGGCCGCTTTAACAGCCGTTTTATTAAATGTTGACATCTTGATAATTGCCACCAACACCAACGGAATTTATACCAAAGCATCCATCAACAACGAAGTTCCTGAAACCATTAAATTAGTAACTAATTTATCGGTGTTGGAAAAAGAAATTGGCGATGCAAAATCATCTCATGGAACTGGCGGAATGCAATCCAAAATTGATTCGGCCGCAATTGCCAAAGCAGCAAATATCGAAACATGGATTATCAATGGCTTGGAAGATAATTTTATTTTGAAAGCTTTGAAAGGGGAAATTGCGTTTACGAAGATTGTATAATCCCACCCCAACCCTCCCAAAGGGAGGGAGTTGAGCAACAAAATAATAAATAGAAATAAATATAATTACGAACAAACTCCCCTTTGCCAGTTTCGGCTCCCTCTCCTTTGGAGAGGGCTGGGGTGAGGAAAAAATTATTTACAATTATGAACTTTATATCCATACAAAATATAAACAACCTATCGCAATGGGTTCAAGATGCCTTAAAAATCAAAAGAAATCCACTTAAAAACAAAAAGCTAGGTAAGCACAAAACACTAGGAATGTTGTTTTTTAACCCCAGTTTAAGAACTCGTTTGAGTACCCAAAAAGCGGCTTTGAATCTTGGAATGAATGTGATGGTGATGAACTTTACCAATGAAGGTTGGACACTTGAATTTGAAGACGGAGCGATAATGAATAAAGGTGCTTCGGAGCATATCAAAGAGGCGGCGGCGGTAATTTCGCAATATTGTGATATTATTGCCATAAGAGCTTTCGCAGGATTGAGCGATAAAGAAAAAGACAATGCCGAAACGGTCTTATCTGGCTTTTTGAAATACGCCACTGTACCCATTGTAAATATGGAAGGTTGCACAGGTCACCCTTTGCAATCTCTTGCTGATGCTATCACCATGGAAGAACACAAAACAGAGCACAGACCAAAAGTGGTTTTAACATGGGCACCACATCCAAGAGCTTTGCCTCAAGCCGTTCCGAATTCATTCGTGGAAATGATGCAGTTGCAAACCGAAATGGATTTTGTAATTACGCATCCCGAAGGTTATGAATTGAATCCAGAAATTACAAAAGACTCCAAAATCGAATACGATCAAAACAAGGCTTTTGAAAATGCCGATTTTATTTATGCCAAAAACTGGAGTAATTATAATCAATACGGGCAGATTACAAATTCAGATCCCGAATGGACTGTTTCTGCAGATAAAATGAAATTGACCAACAATGCTAAATTTATGCACTGTTTGCCTGTTCGTAGAAATATGATTGTAACTGACGAAGTGATTGACAGTGAAAATTCGATTGTTATAGAACAAGCAAATAATAGAACTTATTCTGCTCAATTAGTATTGCAAAAGATATTAAAAAATAAAAAACAGAGAAAATAATAGCGAAGATTTGCCAACTTTAAAAATGTTTTCAACGCTAAAACTAAAAAATATGAATCAAGAAGCCAAAAGCCAAAAGCCAAAAGCTAAAAGCCTTTCAATCATAAAAATTGGTGGCAACATCATTGATGATGCAACGGAATTGTCCCAGTTCTTGGCTGATTTTTCAAAGATTGAAGGCAACAAGATTCTCGTTCACGGCGGTGGAAAATCGGCAACCAAAATGGCGCAAAGTATTGGTTTGACTCCTCAAATGATTGATGGAAGACGAATTACAGACCAACCAATGTTGGATGTAGTCGTGATGATTTATGCAGGTGAAATCAACAAAAATATTGTAGCTCAATTGCAGGCCAATGATACGAATGCAATGGGTTTTTCGGGTGCCGATGGCAATTTGATTCAATCGACCAAAAGAAACCATCCCACCATTGATTATGGATTTGTAGGCGATGTTCAAAAAGTGAATACCGCTTTATTGGAGACTTTAATTTCTAACGGAATTGTTCCTGTTTTTTGTGCCATCACCCACGATAAAAAGGGACAATTATTGAATACCAATGCAGATACTATTGCTAGTGAATTGGCGATTGCTGCATCGGAAGTTTTTGAAGTTACTTTGAATTATTGTTTCGAAAAATCGGGAGTCTTGACTGATGTGGAAGATGAAAATTCAGTAATCCAACAAATAAATTCGGAGCTTTATGCTAAATTAAAAGCAGAAGGTGCGATTCATTCTGGAATGATTCCTAAATTAGACAACTGTTTCAATAGTTTGTCCAAAGGAGTGCAGAAGATAAAAATTGGACATCATAGGATGTTGAAAGACAATAAGGCAATTTGTACGAACATAGAATTATAAATATTAACAACCTTGACAGTCCCGATAGCTATCGGGACTGTCAGGGTTAAATCGATAATTTTGAAAAACATAGCAACCCTTACACAAGAAGCCATTTCGCTATTAAAATCATTAATTGAAACCCCTTCCTTTTCGAGTGAAGAACATCAAACAGCACTTTTAATCGAAAATTGGTTTACTCAAAATAACATCCTTTTCGAAAGAGAAAATAATAATATTTGGGCTTTCAATCAACATTTTGACAAAGCTAAACCCACGCTTTTACTCAATTCGCATCACGATACCGTAAAACCAAATCAAGGCTATACGAAAAATCCATTCGAAGCGATTGTCGAAGATGGAAAATTATTTGGTCTTGGAAGCAATGATGCTGGTGGTTGCTTGGTTTCGCTTATTGCTACTTTTACCCATTTTTATGCCGAAAAAAATCTGCCATACAATATCGTAATGGTAGCTTCGGCAGAAGAAGAAAGCAGTGGCAAAAATGGATTAAACAGCGTTTTGAAACACTTGCCAGAACTGGAATGTGCCATCGTTGGCGAACCCACTCTAATGCAATTGGCAGTAGCCGAAAAAGGATTATTGGTCTTGGATGTTGTTGTAAAAGGTACTGCCAGTCACGCCGCGCACCACAATCCCGACAATCCTATTTACAATGCAATGCCCGTAATTAAATGGTTTAAAACTTTCGAATTCGAAAAAATATCAGAAGTTTTAGGTCCTGTAAAAATGACCGTAACCCAAGTAACTGCTGGGAAACAACACAATGTAGTTCCCGCCGAATGCCATTTGGTAATCGATATTCGGGTAAATGACTACTACAATAATACAGAAATTCTAGAAACGGTAAGAGCAAACGTGAATGCTGAAGTTACGCCACGTTCGATGCACTTGAATGCTTCATCAATACCTGTTTCTCACGGATTAGTGCAAGCAGGAATTGCTTTAGGAAGAACAACTTATGGCTCACCTACCCTTTCGGATCAGTCTGTTTTGAGTTGCCAATCATTAAAATTAGGACCAGGGGAAAGCCTACGCTCACACTCGGCAGACGAATTTATATATGTAAACGAAATAGAAGAAGGAATTCAATTGTATATCAAAATATTGACTGACTTTTTTATAAATAATTAGATAATTAACCCTGTCAGGGTTTTGAACCCTGACAGGGTTAAAATTAAAAAATACACCTATGAAACTTTGGGAAAAAGGAATACCAACAGATAAACAAATAGAACATTTCACCGTTGGAAACGACAGGGAATTAGACTTGATTTTGGCTAAATACGATGCGTTAGGTTCTATTGCTCACGCTAAAATGCTGGGACAAATTGGACTTTTGACAGAAGAAGAAACCGATTCTTTGGTTCTAGCTTTAGAAGATATAATAGTGGATGCGGAAAAAGGCGAATTCGAAATCGAAGATAGCTTTGAAGACGTACATTCGAAAATTGAATATTTATTGACTTTAAAACTAGGCGATGCCGGAAAGAAAATCCACACCGCTCGTTCTCGTAACGACCAAGTTTTGGTTGATGTGAATTTGTATCTAAAAGACGTTTTAAAAGATTTCAAATCGCAAGTAAAAACCCTATTTGATTTGTTGATGGAGTCGGCAGAAAAACACCAAAATGTATTGTTGCCAGGGTATACGCACCTTCAAATTGCCATGCCATCGTCTTTCGGGATGTGGTTTTCCGCTTATGCTGAAACCTTGATTGACGATATCACGATGTTAAATGCTGCTTTAAAAATAGTGGATCAAAATCCATTAGGTTCAGCGGCAGGTTACGGAAGCTCCTTCCCTATCAACAGGACTTTTACAACCAAAGAATTGGGATTTGAAACCTTAAAATTCAATTCGGTTGCCGCACAAATGAGCCGTGGAAAATCAGAGAAAACCGTTGCTTTCGCAATGAGTAGTGTGGCTGCAACTTTGGCTAAATTTTCTATGGATGTATGTTTGTACATGAGCCAGAATTTTGATTTTATTGGTTTGCCCGCGCATTTAACAACGGGTTCCAGCATTATGCCACACAAAAAAAACCCTGATGTTTTTGAGTTGATTCGTGGTAAATGCAACAAAATTCAAGCCTTGCCTTATGAAATTACGCTAATTACGAACAACTTGCCAAGTGGCTATCACCGTGATTTACAATTGTTAAAAGAAGGTTTATTTCCTGCCATTCAAAACCTGAAGGCTTGCTTAGATATTGCCATTTTTTCCATCAAAGACATTAAAGTAAAAGATAATATTTTGGCTGATAAAAAATACGATTATTTGTTTACCGTCGATACGTTAAACGAAATGGTGGTTGCCAGAATGCCGTTTAGAGATGCCTATAAAGCCGTTGCTGAACAATTGGAAAACGGTACTTTCCAATCGCCAAAAGAGACTAAACATACGCACGAAGGAAGTATCAACAACCTTTGTTTGGAAGAAATAAAAGAAAAGATGAATCAGGCTTATTAGTAGATTTATTATAAATTTAAAACCACGAATTCAAGAATTAAACTAATATAATTCGTGAATTCGTGGCTTTTTCTTTTACTTAATTTTTAAACAAAACTATATACTGCTATCTAAATCCAGCAGATCGAATCATATTGTTTTGTTGTTGCATCATCATTTGTTGTTGCTGCATCATCATATTATTTTGCCACCAAAAATTGTAATAATTATTTCTATAAATAGATGAGTTTATAATAGAGAAATCTATTGGAAATATAATTTCTTGTTTCACTTCCTTTCCATCAACTTTTCCAGGTTTCCAATAGGTTTCTGTTTTAAAACAACTCAGAAAATCTAAAGTTGCTTTATTACAAGCCTCGTCTAATCCCTTAATAATTTCCAAATCTGAAACCAATCCTGATGGTTCAACGATACATTTAACCAAAACAAAACCGTGGACATTCTTATGCAAAGACTCTAGCGGGTAGGTTAAATCCTCCTTAGCTAATTTTTGTAAACTACTAAATTTTCTAATTTCAGCATTATTTTCACAAAGCTGATATACTTTCTCACCATTTGCATCAATAAAATAAGCAGTATTAAGTTTTTTATTTTCGTACTCATAGGTGATTTTTTTACCTGAAATAGGATCGACAAACTGCTCACTTCCGGTCCATTTATCATCAAGTAAATTTACATTAGTGTCATCATATACTTCCCTGTAAACTAATGATCCATACTCTAAAATTTGATAAACTCTATGAATTTTACCATTTTCAAAGTATTCGATTCCCGTTTTTGGCTTGTTATTTTTAAAACTAATCTTTCTTCTAACTGCTTCATTTGGATAATAAAAGACGAAATCACCTTGTTTATTATGTGGATAAAAAGAAGTGAAATCACCTTCATTAATTTTCACATCATTCTTTAAAAAATTACTCAAATGAAAAACAGAATCCTGAATTGATTCTATTTTTGAATAATATTCACTTTCGTCCTTATTATTGGTTTCATCACGAGATCCATTATAATATATATTTTGCCCGTTTTTAAAAAGTTTTCTGTATTTATACTTCTTTAAAATAGAAGGTATATCGTCTTCTTTATACTTACCCTCCTCTATATAATCCTTAAGAGTAGCATCATTCCCAAAAATTTCGCCAGCCAAACTTTTAAACTTAGAACTACTGGATGGAAAAGTAACAAAATCAGATGAGGCTGATTTTTTAACAATATAACTATTATAAGTATTCCCGTTTGGACCATTTGCTGTAAACTTATAAAACTTCATTCCTCCAATACTCTCAATATTGGCAGCAAATTCGCCTTTTTTTGAAATTTTTCCTCCAAAAAGACCAATTATTTCAACATTTTTCACCACCGAAAAAGTATCGATTCCAATGATATAACCATTTGTTTCATCAGCTTTTATTGCTTTTTCGACATCTGCCTCATTCATTTTAAACTTCAAATCCCGATCACTTTGAGAATATTTCAACAATCCATAGACTTTTGCACCTTTTAGGTCAAAATAATAACCTAGAGTAAAATTCTCATTGGATTCATAGCTAACTTTTAGCGCAGTTTTGGGTGCATAATCAAAATCATAATATCCATTAATTATTTTTTTGTTGTAATCTATAAAATCCCCTATTTGATAATTGGGAATTAAATTCTGTCCGAAAGAGTTAAAAGAAAGGGTAATAACTAAAAAATAAAAAAGACTTTTCATTTGTTTTAATTTATAATAGATTTGGGTTGATATATTTTTGCCAAAGTTTCGAACATCGGCGTAGGTTAATTTACAATTTTTCCGTCAATTCTCCAGCATCAATATCGCTGTGGGAAACATCATAAACCGATTTTCCTTCCTTAATTAACAACAATTGTGGCGATTGGTGATACACATTGAAACGAGTGGCAATTTCGTTTGAAATGTCGCGATGTTCCAATAAATCCAGGAAATAAGCATCAACAGAATCGTCTAAATCAAACTCATTTTCAAATTGTTTCAACGCCATTCGGCTTACACTGCATCTAGTGCTGTGCTTGAAAATAATAATTGGTTTTTCGTTAGAAAGGGAAATAATTTCATTCAATTGCCCTAAATCTTTTAGCGCAATCCAATTGATTTTACTAAAAGAAGAAATTTTGTTTTCGGAATTGCCAAAAATGGAATTAAACATATTTTTAAGTTTTAATTATGTCTTTTTGTCTATATAACATGATGAAAATCATGTGTTAAACGTCATAATGTCCGTATATTTACTATGGAATACCATTTGACGAATATTTGACAAAAGTAGGTATTAATAATCTAAAAAAAATAAGCCATGAACATAAATAAATTCACAATCAAATCACAAGAAGCCATTCAGCTATCACAGCAGTTGGCGCAGCGTTTTGGACAACAACAAATAGAAAACGAACACATTTTTAAGGCGATTTTTGAAGTCGATGAAAATGTAGCACCATTTATTTTGAAAAAACTCAATGTAAATGTTCCATTGTTTATCCAAATATTAGACAGTACAATCCAAAGTTTTCCAAAAGTAAGTGGTGGCGAAATTCAATTTTCGAGAGCAGCGGGAACTACATTAAATGAAGCGGAAATTATTGCTCAAAAAATGAACGATGAATTCGTTTCCATCGAACATTTAATCTTGGCTATTTTCGATTCTAAAAGCAAAATGTCTCAAATCCTAAAAGACCAAGGTGTTACTGGGAAAGGATTGAAAGCCGCCATCGACGAACTTCGAAAAGGCGAACGAGTTACCTCCGCTTCTGCCGAAGAAACCTATAATTCCTTGAACAAATACGCCCGAAACCTCAACGAATTAGCCCGAAACGGCAAACTTGATCCTGTAATTGGTCGTGATGAGGAAATTCGTCGTGTCTTGCAAATCTTGACACGTCGAACCAAAAACAATCCAATGTTGGTGGGCGATGGCGGTTTTACCCACGCCAGGTTCGCC